>DMCJ01000203.1 GCA_003446735.1 Lachnospiraceae bacterium
CTGCTCTGAATTGGATCAGTACCTGTTCAGCCATAAAATCATCTCCTTTATAATCTAATGCACAATGTATATGTTCGTTAGTTGTTTGTAATATTATTATAGCCAGAAGACTAAAATATATCAACAAGAAAATAGAAAAACCCCACCAGATAATTTCATCCAATAGGGTCTGTCAAAATCATATTGCCACTTCCACAAGTCTTAAAGTGTCCTGTTTCGTTTCATTTTTCTTGCATTGATTGGCGTAAGATTGGCGTATTTGATATCTTTAAATCCCTTGTAAAGCCCATAAATACAACATTTCTTATCATAAACTTTTAAGTCGGGAAAAGTATCAGCTGAAAGTATGTGATCTCGACTAATGTCTGCATGCTTTCTTAAACCTTTCTTAGTGTGACAATGGGACGTATCACATTTTTTCGAGGATAGAGGTCGTGGATCTTCCTTCGGTAAGCGGAATGATCACTACCTTCCCTCCGTTTTTTTCAACGACGTCTGCACCGACGATTTCCTCTCTTAAGTAGTCTCCGCCTTTTACAAGTACATCTGGCATGATCTCGCTAATGAGCTCATAGGGCGTATCCTCATCAAAGGATATCACGTGACCTACGGATGAAAGCGCCGCAAGCACCTCCATGCGGTCATTAAGGCTATTTACCGGCCTGTTTTTTCCTTTTAGTCTCTTTACCGAATCATCCGAGTTGACGCCGACTATAAGGACATCTCCAAGCTTACGCGCCTCATTAAGACACCTTATATGTCCAACGTGGATCACATCAAAGCATCCGTTGGTAAAAACGATCCGTTTTCCTTTTAAGGAATCTCTTAAAAAGGCGGCATCAGACCTTTTCCATATCCGGCCGGATCCCCCGCTTGGATCATCATATGCGCTGCCGTAAAAAAGCGCCATCACTTCGCTTAAAGAAGGCTGATATGTTCCGGCCTTTCCGACCTCGATACCGGCAGCCGTATTTGCGATCATGACCGCCTCTTTTTCATCCTTTCCGAGAGCGAGCATGGCGGCAAGATAAGCAAGGACCGTATCTCCTGCTCCCGTTACATCAAACACCTCTTTACCGCAGGCGGGGATATGGAAACAGCTGTCATTTCCAACAAGGATCATCCCTCCGGCTCCGAGCGTCACCAATACATATTCGCACGACGATCTGTTTAAAAGATCTTTAGCTGCGCGTATTACATCATCTTTATTTCCCAGGTTCTCTCCTGCGATCTTTGAGAGTTCCTTTTTATTCGGTTTTAAAAGATAGGCTCCGTTATATCGCCCGTCCTTATTATCCTTGATGTCGGCTACGACCCTTATGCCCTTCTTTCGGGAAAGGCTTATAATTTCTTTAACGAGATGCCCGGTCAAAAAGCCCTTTTTATAATCGGAAATGACAAGGATATCATATTCTTCTATCCTGTCATTTAAGGCTTTAAGAGCCGCCGCTTCCTCATCTTCCGAAATATCGAAAGGCTCCTCTATATCGGAGCGCATCACCTGCTGATGATCATTTGCGATAAACCTTGTCTTTACCGTCGTAGAGCGCTCACTCCTTATGACCATACCGGTATCAATGCCCATTTGGGCAAGCATATCCATAAGCTTATCACCGTTTGCATCTTTTCCTGTAACGGAAAGAAGTGATACTTTTGCACCTGCCGCATTAAGATTGGCGGCAACGTTAGCTCCGCCGCCGGGACTAAATCGTTCACCTGTATATTTAAATACAGGCACGGGTGCCTCGGGAGATATCCGGTCGATCTCCCCTTCCAAATAGATATCAAGCATGATATCTCCGACAACGAGTATCCTGCCCACCTTATTATCCGTAAACTTCTTTGTATCCTCCATCTTAAGCCCCATTCTGATGCCTTATCTTTAATACCTATGTTTTTGTCATTCCGTCACTTACCAAAAAGCGCATCCTCAATAAGCTCACAGAAGATATGCAAAATAACGATATGGCTCTCCTGCACTCTTGCCGCGATATCGCTCGGTACGATAACGGACAGATCGGTTTCCTTTCCTATCCTTCCGCCATAATTTCCAAGAAGTCCTATGGTAACGGCTCCTTTTTCTCCCGCTGCCTTAACGGCGCGAAGTACGTTTTCGGAGTTCCCGCTCGTGCTGATACCGACGAGCATATCCTCCTTATGTACGAATGCATCTATCTGTCTGGAAAAACCTCATCATAATCAAAATCATTTGCGATAGACGACATCGCAACGGGATCGGAATTTAATACAAGTGCGGGAAGCGAAGCTCTCTCTTTCTGGAATCTTCCTACAAGCTCTCCCGCAAAATGCATGGCATCCGACGCGGATCCGCCGTTCCCGCATAAAACGATCTTGCCGCCTGCCTTAAGAACGCTTATCATGCGCTCCGCCGCTGACAGGATATCTTTTCGAAGCCCTTCATCGTTTAAGATATTCTGTTTTATCTCGATCGTCTCTTTAAGCCTGTCTTTTATAAGTTCTTCCCGCTCTGTCATATCCGTTTAATAAACCTCATATCCTTTTGAGAGATAATTTTTTACATAGTCGTAAACGCCCTGCCTTATATCAGAAAACGATCCGGTATAGCCGGCGTTTCTTAGTTTATCTATCCCGGCGCACGTATAATACTGATATCTTCCCCTTAGCCCAACAGGCATATCTGTATATTCGATCACCGGCTCTGTATCCATGGCATCAAAAACCGCCTTTGCAAGTTCATTAAAGCTTCTCGCCGTGCCTGTACCGACATTGTAAAGCCCGTTTACATCGGGATGATCTAAAAACCACATGATAACATCACAGACATCTTTTACATAGACGAAATCTCTTTTCTGCTCTCCGTCCGGAATGTCTTTAACATATGACTTAAAAAGCCTGATCTTTCCGGTTTTGCTTATCTGCCTGTATCCGTGAAAGACCATGCTTGCCATGCTGCCCTTATCATATTCGTTAGGTCCGTATACATTGAAAAATTTAAGACCGACATGCTGCGAAGGGAATCTATCCGCCTGATGCTTAACCCATTTATCAAACTCATGCTTTGAATGACCGTAAGGATTAAGCGGCTTTAGATCGTCGATATCCTCTCTGTCATCAAATCCCCTGCTTCCGTCGCCGTATGTAGCTGCGGAACTTGCATAGATCATGGGGATATTTTTATCAGCGCAGTATCCCCACAGTTTCTTTGTAAATTCGAAATTATTTTTCCGAAGATAATCAATGTCATTCTCGGTCGTTGATGAGCAGGCGCCCATATGAATAACGGCCTTAACATCGCTTATACCGGCAAATTCTTTAAAAAGATCATCCTTATGAACGTATCGAAGATAGTGCTTGTTACTTAAATTCGTATGTTTCTCACCGGAGATAGCATCATCGACAATTACTATATCAAAAATGCCTCGGTCATTAAGACTTCGAACAATGCAGCTTCCGATAAAACCTGCTCCCCCCGTAACAATGAAACACATCCGTTTATCCCCTCATGGCAAAAAAAGCTTTTGATCTTCTATAAGTCGGTCTATGACCTTGCACACCTGGCCCGAACCAATAAGACGCGTACATTCAAAAGCTCTCGCCGAGCCATGATGTCTGGGACAGCTGTAGAAATCCTTAAGATCATAAGTATTTACGACGTCATTCCAGCAGCCGTTGCAGACATGATAATTGATCACCCTGTAGGGTGTATAGAATTCGGTATAAGGAAGTGAAAAGCCCGCTATCATGATTACCGGGATGCCTACAGCCCATGCAAGCCAGGACAGACCGCTTGATAAGACTATAAAGAAATCGGCATGCGCTAACAGATCCACACGCTCCTTTAAAGGCAGAGCTCCGGTATGATCCTCAGCTCCGTTTGGAACAGCTACCGTCCTTCCTCCGACATCCATGCTTGTCTCTTTATCGATACAAAGGACCCTGTATCCGAGCTTTATAAGATGAGCCGTTACTTCATTCCAGCCATTCGGATTATTCCAGAATTTGGCATATCCGGTGCTCTTTGTGGCGATGCAGACATAAGGCTCTTTGATCTTGCGTCTTCTGCTATGCTTTAAAAGGGGCTTTCTCTCGATCGTATCAAGCCCCAGCTGAGGCGGTATGCACTGCCACAGCCCCACCAGGCGATGATCTACGAGCTGATAAGAAACTTTCTCCGACACGGGGAAGATCCCCAGCCTGTACGTAGCGTAGCAATCAGGAACTTTTTCTCCGGGCTCTAAAAATATGATGTCCGGATAAGTCGGCGCAAATAACTCCCCAAGTTCCTTCTGCATCGTACAGTACAATCTGCAGGAATGCTTTTTTCCAAACTCCGCCGCATGGGGAAACCACGCCAGGATATCTCCGAGCGTACCGATAGGAAACATGATATGTACATTCTTTCCCTTAAGATCAAGATCGTGGGTAAGGATCAGCTCGCCGTCTTTCCAGAGCTCCACTCGGAAATTTATATAATACTTCCTGTTAGAGGAAGCGATCGCGTCGGAAAAATCCGTATCAAAAATGATCGCCATTGCGTCCAGATCAGTAAAACGGACATGATAATCACCCTTAGGGACCTTCACGCGCGCGCCGTCATTAAAGTCAAGCTTGACGCCCCTTATTGAGGTCCTCCTTGTGACAGGCACGGGAACATATCGGTTGGGATCTGTATTTTTCTTCTCTATTTCACCTGTATTAGTTTTACTCCGCATCTATTAAATATCTCCGCAAATTTTATCAGATCCACTCTTTTTGTCTCTTCTGTCTTTTTCAGTTTATCCATAGCTGCTTTATATGCCTTGGAACCCATATCTACATTCGCCGGAATATATAGTTCATATTTTACCCCATTAATGCTGAAGAAGCATCTCTTTGCTACCGGTTTTAGATATTTAAACAGTGTATTCGCACTTTTAGCTGAAAAACTACGATCCGTTGAAAAATTGAGAACTATCTCCTTAGGGTTAGTGCCATTTGCTGCTTTTCTTGCAGTTGCAAACGCATCATCGATCATTTTTCTGATCTCTTTAGAAGAATATGGTACGACTTTACTCGCTACTTTATTGTTCTTTAATAACACTGAAGCCTCAGTTATAACCTGACCCTGATCATCAGGATTATGGATCACCACCACAGTCGGAGCGGTATTATCCGGATTGGTGGATGATAATAAAGTAGGTCCGGCACTTACAGGGTTTGTGCCTGGTTCTTCTACCTTGCTGGCTCCTGTGTTTATGTTAGCGCTGCTCTTATTGTTATCATCCGGGGGTGTGACCGGTTTTTCCGGTATTGTCTGTTCTATCGCGGATACAGCTAACTGAAGCTGGTCAAAGGAAATACTGACATTACCGTTAGGATAGACGGTAAGCAGGTAATTATCTCCGCTTTTTTCAAGGGTATATCTGAATGTCGCCTCAGTAACATTCGCACTCGCAGAGCCTGTGATCTTATATCCGTTCTTCGGACTTATCGTGATAATTCCATTTGCACTGTTAACAGCAGAGCCGTTTCTTACAGTCTGAATATATCTTCCTCTGCTCATGTTTTCGAAAGAGCTTCCATAAGAAGCATCAGCATTTGGATCTATTTCGGTGATCGATACTAAGCAGTAATCATTGGAAGCACTAATACCGGATTGTAC
>DMCJ01000177.1:0-1709 GCA_003446735.1 Lachnospiraceae bacterium
AGAAATAATTATGCTCTCCCCATTTTGGAAGCAAATTTCCGAAGTTCCTCGGGTATATGTATCGTCTGAGGGCATACTTTTTCACAACTGTGACAGTTGATACAGCATTCCGGCTGCTTATCCTCATCAACAGACGCAAGTGCCATGGGTGCAATAAAATCCCCCGATCCCGATATCATTGCTTCGTTATAAAGCTTAAGAAGGAAGGGAATATCCAGTTTCTTCGGGCATTTGGATACACAGTAATGGCATCCTGTACAGGGAACGGTCGTCTTACTTATCATGTCCGAAGCGATCTCAAGGATCTGCTTCATTTCTGCATCATTAAGCGGTCTGCTTTCTTCATAGGTACGGATGTTATCTTTTACCTGATCCATATCAGACATTCCGGACAGTGTGACGGTCACACCCGGAATTGTCTGAAGGAAACGGAAGGCCCATGCCGGTATTTTCTCATCGGGTCTTAATGCCCTTAGTTTCCTGGCGTATTCATCCGAAAGCGTGGCAAGCTGTCCACCTCTGACAGGCTCCATGACCCATACAGGTATGTTATGCTTTTCAAGAAGCTCTGCTTTCCCTTTTGCATTCTGGAACTGATAGTCAAAATAATTCAGCTCGATCTGGCAGAATTCCATATCCTTTCCGTATGCATCAAGGAACCTTGTCATACAGTCGATATCACCGTGAGCCGAAAATCCGAGATGTTTTTTATTCTTCCGTTTTTCTTCTGCTTCATAAGATAATCGTAGATTCCGTACTTCGGATCCAGGTACTGCTCGATATTCATTTCGCAGACATTATGGAAAAGATAGAAATCAAAATATTCCACCCTGCATTTCTTCAGCTGCTCCTCAAATATCTCCTCAACCCTGGGCATATTTGAAAGATCATATCCCGGAAACTTGGATGCCAGATAAAAGCTCTCTCTCGGATAATCACCAAGAATCTCTCCCACCACAAGCTCGGAATTTCCGCCGTGATAGCCGTAAGCGGTATCATAATAGTTGATACCGTTTTCCATGCAGTATGCGATCATCTCGCGTGCCTTTTCAACATCGATCTTTCCATCATTTCCGTCAATGACCGGAAGTCTCATATTCCCCATACCAAGTGCCGAAAGTTTAATTCCCTGAAATTCGTTGTAGATCATATTTTCGTCTCCTTCCGCATCTCTTTGCTTATTTTGCGAATAAATGATAACAAACTGTCACTGTCATGCTTAAAATCCAAATAACACGTATTTACTATTATATTATATATACGGAACAATTCAAGGAATTTCAGCCGGAAGGACAGTTTTATTAAAAGAAATCCACCGTCTCAGGTGTACAAGCCTGTAATTCTTCTTTGGGTATTGTCATAAAAACAGCCGCTATGTCCGGATCAAGCTGTGATCCTGACACTTCTTCTATTACCTTCATGGCTTCTTCATGGGTCCGCTTATCTTTATATGATCGTCGCATGGTTATGGCGGAATATGTATCGCATACCGCTATGATCCTTGCAGCCATAGGAATATCATCCCCCGGCACTCCATAATAGCCTTTTCCGTCCATCCGTTCGTGATGGTATAGTATCCATTCCTTAATTTCATCAAACGACGAAAGCGTCTTAAGCAGATCCATGGCTATCTTCGGATGTTGCTTCATTACCTCCCATTCATCATCATCCAGTTTACCGGGTTTGTTCAGAATTGACTCCGGTACTCC
>DMCJ01000177.1:1839-2830 GCA_003446735.1 Lachnospiraceae bacterium
ATACTTATACAGGCACATTGATAACTTCTGGACATTCCGGCTATGACCGTTCAGATTGGAATCTCTTGCTTCTATAACACCGATCAACGTCTCGGTAACCTCAATACTCCTGTCCTTAAGGGTATCTACCAGGTGGTATAAAAGCACTAAAGCCAGCGATACAAATATAGCCCCGAAAAACAGTATCCCCGCCATCAGAAGATCCGGTTTGCCCCAAAAAGCAACTCCCAGATATCCCAAAAGAAAGAAAACAAGAAGTGCAAGGCCTATATTTTCCCATATCGGTTCACCCCGCTTACCGGACAGCATTACATCGGTGGAGGTTCTGATAAACCTGATATATGCTATTATGTTTCCGACCATTATGATACTTCCGATGATTATAAATACTGATATCATCTGCCAGCTCCCTTCTCTTTCATAAAAAAACATCCGGATATTATTTTATATGCTTCGTATTTGCCCTTTTACAGAAAGAAATCTCTTATTTCCCGCATCCGGCCCATCTGGTCTACCGAAAACGGACATCTGCTGTTGCAATGTCCGCATTTAATGCAGTCGGAGGCATTCTTTTCAAGTGCCAGATAATGCTCCTTTGCCATATCATCCCCGATACGCGCCAGGTCATGGAACTTATTCACCGCGCCTATATCTATCCCGGCAGGGCAGGGCTCACAATGATTGCAATATACACATTTACCACTTGCCTCCGGAGGAGCAAAAGACCCGATGATACTATAATCAAGCGCTTCATCAGACTGCTCATAGTATTTCAGGAGTGCATCTGTTTCAGCTATGCTCTGTGCCCCCGGAAGGACAGTAAGGATCCCCGGTTTATCGAGCGCATACTTTATACACTGATACTGTGTAAGAGCCTTTCCAAAGGGCGATGTTTTATCGCTTAAAAGCTGTCCTCCGGAGAAAGGCTTCATAACGGATATGCCTACTCCAAGCATCTCACATCTTTTATATACATCCGCTCTCTCGTCCA
>DMCJ01000089.1 GCA_003446735.1 Lachnospiraceae bacterium
ATCGGAACACAGTTCTGGAACCAGGGACGAACCCAGGAGATCCAGGAAAGAGTCCTTCATCTGTAAAAGGCTTTATATGTAGCGGCCCCGGGACAAAAGTCTCGGGGCTTTTTGTTCCGTATAAGACGCGGTTGCAGCCTGTGAAACGGCTGACGGGATGAAGTCTGAACAGGAGCGACAAAAAAGGAGTGAAGACCATGAACTACGGCAGGATCAACAAAAATGATATCGCAAACGGAAAGGGAGTAAGAGTGACGCTCTTTGTCTCGGGCTGCAGACATCACTGTGAAGGATGCTTTAATCCCGAGACCTGGAATTTTTCCTACGGCGATCCATACACAAAGGAAGTAGAGGACGAGGTGATAGAGGCACTTGCCCCCGATCACATCGCAGGACTTACGCTCCTTGGCGGCGAGCCTATGGAAGTCGAGAATCAGCAGGTCCTTGCCGGCCTTGTAAAAAGAGTGAAGGATACTTATCCGGGCAAGAATATATGGTGCTATACGGGTTATACTCTTGAGAGCGATCTGCTCGGAAAATGCGAAAATGAAAAAGGTCTAAAGGGCGCATCAAGATGTGATCTGACGGACGAGATGTTATCTTGCATCGACGTCCTTGTTGACGGAGAATTCAAGCTTCCCTTAAAGGATATCCGGCTTAAATTCAGGGGGTCTTCCAATCAGAGGATCATAGATCTGCCCGCGAGTCTTAAAGCGGGGGAGGTCGTGCTGATAGATCTGTAGTTTTAATTTATTTTTTTAACGCGCCGGGCGCAAGAATAATTCAGTTTGCTATAAAAAACGATTTAGTGTAAAATAAAGATGGTGTGCGTCTCGCACGATGTTTCGCACGAAAGGAGAAGGGGTTATGGATAATAAAGTAATGTTCAAGCTGACCTATGGTCTTTTTGTTTTGACCGCTAAAGAGGGCGATTTCCAGAATGGCTGTATCGTTAATACGCCGGTTCAGGTTACGAGCACTCCGAACCGCATAAGCATCGCGGTAAATAAGGCAAATAAGACCTGTGAAATGATAGATGCGACGGGAGAATTCAACATTCCGATCCTTACAGAGTCTACTCCGTTTGAGATCTTCAAGCATTTCGGTTTCCAGAGCGGAAAGAATGTCAATAAATTTGAAGGCTGGGGCTTTAAGGAAACGGCCGAAAACGGAATCTTTTATCTTTCAAAATTTACAAATGCATATATAAGCTGCAAGGTCTTTGAAAAGATCGACCTTGGAACGCATTTACTGTTCTTATGTGACGTTACGGGCGGAGAGGTCCTTTCCGACGAAAAGAGCGTTACATACGATTATTATCAGAATAATATCAAGCCGAAGCCCGAAGCTAAGAAGGAAGAAAAGAAAAAGGGCTGGGTCTGCAACGTGTGCGGCTATGTTTACGAAGGGGAGGAACTTCCCGAGGATTTCATATGCCCGATCTGCAAGCACGGAGCAAGCGATTTTTCGCCCCTTTGATAAGAAATACGATAAGTATGCCGTTTGATGCGGCATAAACGAAAGGAACCGGCAATAATGCCAATGGTCAATCACGATGTCAACTGGCATCCAGAAATCCTTATAAAAAAGAAACTCTTTCTGTTTGATATAGACGGTACCATCGCTCTTTCCGACAATGTGATCGAAGGAACGAGGGAACTGCTTTCCTATATAAAAAGAATAGGCGGTCGTGCCATATATATCACCAACAATTCATCCAAGAGCACAGCAGATTACATGAAGAGGTTTGAGAGGATGGGACTTAGTGCCGATCCCGGGGATTTCGTGACTGCCGGCAATTTTACGATCGACTATTTTAAGGAAAGGCATTTAAATGACCGCACCTTCGTGGTCGCGACCGATTCCTACTTTACCGAGCTGAAAAAAGCAGGCCTTAACGTAACGGATGAATATGACGCTGATGCGAAGATAGTTCTTGTCTGCTTTGATACCGATCTTAAATATTCCAAGATAGAAAACGCGTGCCGCCTTTTGTGCGATAAGAGTAAGGAAAGGATCTTCCTTGCCACAAATGCGGACCTTCGCTGCCCCGTGGATTTCGGGATGATCCCGGACTGCGGATCCATTTGCAATATGATAACGGCAGCGACCGACGCTACGCCGGAATATCTCGGAAAGCCTGCGCCCGGACTTGTCAATTATTCGATGAAGATCACCGGGTTTTCTCCCGAAGAGACGATAGTTGTGGGCGATCGTATATATACGGATATCGCCTGCGGGGAAAATGCGGGAGTAAATACATGTCTTGTGTTTACGGGGGAAGCAAAGGAAAAAGATATCTTAACGGCTAAGAATCACATCGATCTTGCATTTCCTTCCGTGAAAGAATTATATTTAACGATACTTCGCGAGCTTAAGAAAGCCGGAGAGGAGAAGGCATGAGGAGGATCAAGTGGATAGACGCGCTGAAGGGAATAGCGTGCTTATGTATTTTGCTTCATCATTTTATACTTTGTTTTTATCCGGCGGCCTATCTGGGTGATGCCGCAAATCTTCACTTAAAAGGAAATACAGAGATCCGGTTCGCAACCTCGCCCCTGTCATTTATCGTAATGGGGGACTTCTGGGTTGCGGTTTTTTGTCTGTTAAGCGGTTTTGTGATCGCCCATAAGGTATTTGTGACGGATGAGAAGGAGTACGGCGATGCGGTTATAGGCCGTTATTTCAGGCTGATGCTCCCTGTATTTGTGGTTTCTTTCATTGTTTTTATAATGCTCCATCTTAACGCATTCTTTAATATAGATGCGGGAAATATAACGCTTTCATCCTGGCTTACGGACGCTTATACGGAAAAGACCACCTTCGGGGATTTCCTTTATATCGTATTTATCAAAACCTGGTTTACGGGGATGGCGACCGAATATTCACATGCATTCTGGATGCTCTCCGAGCTTTTCTACGGCTCGTTTGCGGCATTTCTTTTAGCATCGGCGGGTAAGAAGAGCAATAAGTTTATCCTCATACCTTATGCATTTTTCGCGCTCCTTTTCCTTCTGGATAACAGTCATCTTGCGGCTTTTGTATTTGGCGTCATCATCGCATATGTGATAAAAGCAGAAAGGGACGGCGGATCATTAAAGGCAAAGGGTGAGCACGGAAACAGAGCTCTTATAAGCCTTATTGCCGGTATCGTGATGGTGATATTTGCGATCCTTCTTGCCGGCTATCCTCAGGAAGCGGTGCCCGAAAATCTCTACAGATTATTAAACCATCTTCCCGAAAGGATATGGACCTCGCGTTTTTATCATATGATAGCGGCGCTTTTACTCGTAGCCGGTATAAGGCGTCTTCCCACTACGAAATGGATACTCGGATCGGCTCCTTTCAGATTTCTTGGAAAGATCTCATACGGAGTTTATCTTCTTCACATTCCCGTGATGTATTCGGTGGGATGTCTTGTGTTTGTAAAATCCTTTGAAAGTAACGGAAAATATAAGACGGCAACGCTGCTTTGTCTTTTGGTAACGCTCGTACTTACGATCTTACTTGCCTGGCTCTTTAACATCTTAGTTGAAAAATGGCTGGGAGTCCTTATAAAGAAATGCACATCACTTCTTCATGATAAAGAAGCTTCTGATGAGGAATATGAATTCGATCATGAGGACAGTTTCGAGGAAGTCGAAGATCCCGAACTTTCCGGAGAGGTTATGCCTGAAGAAACCGAGACATCCGAAGTTACTGCTTTTGAAGCGGCGATACCCGAAACAGTAACATCTGAAACAGAGACATACGAAACGGCGACATTTGAAGCGGCGCCTGTGGTAGAAGAAAAGATTTCTGAGCCTGTGAAGGCTTTGAAAGAAAAAACTGTTCCCGAAGCAGACCTGCCTTTAAAAGCGGAAGCGGAAGAAACGGGCAGGGAAGAATGGGATTTCCATAATGATGATATAGATATATCGCAGTTTAAAGAGATAACCTGGTCGCCCGAGGATGAAGAAAAGCAGGCTGAAGATGAGGCCAAAGATGAGGCCGCAAAAACGGACGAAGATAAGCAGAATAAAGCGGAATAAAATACGATTATATAACAGGAGATAAAGCATGAGGACTAAAGAGGAATTAAAAGAGCTTGTAAATAGGCTCACGCTTGATGAGAAGATAGGAATGGTGCACGGATGCGGGCTTTTTTGTACCAAAGCGGTGGAAAGGCTTGATATACCTGAGTTCATATATTCGGACGGACCGATGGGTGTGCGCCCGGAATACCAGAAGACGCAGTGGTTCCCTGTCGGAAGGCCGGATGATCTTTCCACATATCTTCCTTCCAACTCTGCTACGGCGGCCACATTCTCGAGAGAAAATGCCAGGGAAGTCGGCAGGATATTGGGACAGGAAGCAAGAGGACGCGGCAAGGATATGATACTTGCGCCCGGTGTTAATATAGTAAGAGCGCCCTTATGCGGCAGGAACTTTGAATATATGAGCGAGGATCCCTGTCTTACATCCGAGCTTGCGGTTTCTTATATTGAGGGCGTTCAGGAGAATGATGTATCCGCATGCGTTAAGCATTATGCTTTAAATAATCAGGAAACCAGAAGGAGCGGAGTGGATGTAAGTGTCAGTGAAAGAGCGCTTAGGGAGATCTATCTTCCCGCATTTAAGGCAGCTGTCACGAGGGCAAATGCTCACGGCATCATGGCATCCTATAACCGTTTCCGCGGATATTACACATCCCACAGCAAATATCTGATCGACGAGATATTAAGAGGCGAATGGGGATTTGACAAGATACTCGTATCCGACTGGGGCAGCATAACCGACACGGTCGAAGCCGGAAATGTCGGTATCGATGTGGATATGAGAGTCACCGATAATTTCGATGATTACTACTTCGGAAATCCTTTAAAAAAGGCGATCGAAGAGGGCAAGGTGGATGAAAAGAAGCTTGACGAAAAGATATTCCACATCCTTCGTACCATGGACGAACTTAACATGCTTCCCGATGCAGACGGAAATATGCCCGAAAGAAAGAGCGGCACTTACAACGCTTACGGTAACAGGGAGATATTAAAGAGGATATCTGCAGAGAGCATCGTCCTTCTTAAGAATGAAGGAAAGCTTCTTCCTATTGATAAGAAGAAAGTTAAGAAGGCCCTTGTCATCGGCGATAACGGCATAAGACAGCATGCGTACGGCGGAGGAAGCGCCGAGATAAAGGCATTATTCGAGATCCCTCCCCTTCTTGGAATAAGGATGAATTTAGGCGGTGCATGCGAAGTAAGCTATGAGCCCGGCTGGTATAATTATGTCATAGGAAATGCATGGGGTAAGGATGTTAACGGTCAGTGGCTCGGCAATGTCCCTAATGAAGAACTTTCGTTTGACGAGATAGCAAAGCTTGATGAAAAGTATCTTGAAGATGCAAAAAAGGCGGCGAAAGAAGCCGATGTCGTGATCTTCTCGGGCGGCCTTAACCACGATCACGATGTGGAAGGAAAAGACAGGGAAGATTATCATCTGCCGAATCACCAGGATGATATAATAAAGGAACTGCTTAAGGTCCGTCCCGATATGATAATCACCCTGATCGCGGGAAGTCCGTTCTCGGTAAGAGAATGGATCGATGATGCAAAGGCCGTTATTACCTATTCCTACGGCGGAATGGAAACAGGCGCCGCGCTTGCGGATGTGCTGTTCGGAGATGAGAATCCATCCGGCAAGCTTCCGGTTACTTTCCCTAAGGAATTAAAGGATTGCCCTGCTTATGCGTTAGGAGAATTCCCCGGCGGCGATACTGTGGATTATAAAGAAGGCATATATGTAGGCTACAGATATTATGAAAAATATGGTGTTAAGCCTGAGTTTGCATTCGGACACGGCCTTTCCTATACACAGTTCGAGTTCGGAGAGATCGCTGCTGAGAGCGAGGGAGAAGGCGGAGATGTCAAGGTCTATCTTCCTGTTAAAAATACGGGTGAGAGAGACGGCAAATGTACGGTCCTGTTCTTTGTAAAGCCTCTTGATGACTGCGGGATCGACCGCCCCGTAAAGGAACTTAAAGGCTTTGACAGGAAGGAACTTAAGGTCGGTGAGACTGCCTTCTTTACGGCAAAGTTAGACGGATCGGCATTTTCCGTTTATGATGAAGAAAATAAATGCTTTAAGATCGTAAAAGGAAGATATGAGGTAATAGCGGCATATGCTGCGGATGATGAAAGATCGCGCACAACTGTGGAGATATGATAATAGCGTGGACGGTATTTCGCCTACATCTTGTGTTACCATAATT
>DMCJ01000175.1 GCA_003446735.1 Lachnospiraceae bacterium
CTGAAGAGCCATATCCTTGAATGCGCAGGTAGGTCCACGCCACAACTCAAGCACCTCTGCGCTGTCGGTAAGCTTATGAAGCGGAGCTACCCTGTCAGATGAGAATTTACCCTTTTTATATGCGCCCTCAACGCACATTGAAAGCTCTTCGTCCGTAAAATCGGTAAGATAAAGCTTCATGACTTCGTAAGCTACTTCCTGATAGGACATTTCCTTAAGCTCATCAAAGCTTTTATCAAGCGCGGGGATACTTGTGGGAACATATAATCCTCCGTTAGGGGCAAGTCCCTGTAAGATAGCCTGTGAAGCGCTTATTTCATCTCCGCCTCTTGTACTTTTATACATAATAGACATTTCTTTCTGACCTTTCATTTAAAATGATCCGTTGATCACTGTATCCTCGTACCTGCGGGAACCATGTCATCAACAAATATCACCTTGCATCCGCATGCGTTGTTGGTGGCTGCGATCAGCATTCCTTCGCTGGTAACTCCGGTGATCCTTGCAGGAGCAAGGTTCGCAACAACGATTATCTTCTTTCCGACAAGTTCTTCGGGCTCGTAATAATGCTTAATGGACGAAACGATCACTCTTTCCTTAAGGCCGTCATCTAAAGTAAGCTTATAGCAGTTGTGAGACTTTCTTATCTCCTGGCATTTCTTAATCTCGCATACTCTTAAGTCAAGCTTGGCAAAATCATCGATCGTAACTTCATCCTTAACAGGCTCGACGGGATCGGGCTCACCATACTCGATCTTTTTTTCTTCCTTTACTTCAGGCTTATTAAGCTCTGAGATCGGGGTCTTCTCCTCCTCTGTCTTATCGTAAGAGAAGTCAAGGAGCTTAACGTAATCATTCTTATCGATCGCATAAAGGAAAAGATAAAGTCTCGGGCCTCTTTCCTTATCAAGAAGGAGCTTATATACGCTCTTAAAGAATGCGCCCTGGAGCTTCTTTATATTTTCATTATCTTCGCCGTAGATCTCCTTGGGAATAGCGTAAAGCTTGGTGTTTAATTCATCTAAGCTGTATTCGTTATTAGCAAGATAGTCATGAAGGAGCGTTATTGCTTTCTTCTCATCATCATTTAATGTTTCATAGAACTCCCAGTGTCTGTAAGGAAGAAGCTTATAAGCATTCTCGGGAGCACAGTTTAAAAGCCAGTATTTCGCAAGGTCTAACCTCTCGCCGAAGTCGGCAACCTTATAAGGCTGGCCGATCTTTTCAAATACGGTCTCAAGCATCGGAACGTTAAAGTCAACGATAGAACCAAGCTGAACAAGTAAAGACATGGGAACGGTCTTTATCTCATTACCGGTGATAAGGCAGTTTTCCATGATGGATACGGCATGCTCGTCGGCCTCACCGCTTTTAACCTGATCATACATCTTATCAAATTCAAAATACTGTCTTAAGATACCATCGTCAAAGCAAAGGTCAAAAGCCTTTGAAGGCTCGACTCTTGCATATAGCCATAAGAGGATCTCGGGCTGATATATCTTAAGAAGTGTATCGGGAGTTAAGTTAAGTCCCGAAGATCCGGACATCTTTCCGGTAGTACCCTTTATACCGATAAATTCATAACCCTTGAACATCGGAGCTTTGATACCGAAGATCTTTTCGGCGATGACACGGCTTGTATCGTAAGATCCGCCGGGAGCGGCATGATCTTTTCCGCCGGGCTCAAAATCAACGCCCTCATACATCCATCTCATGGGCCAGTCTATCTTCCATGCAAGCTTGCAGTTGGTATCCTTATTAAAATCAAATGTACCTTCGCATCCGCATTTGCATGTATATTTTGCGATCTTGGTAGCATCGTCAAAGGAAACGATCTTAGTTGTATCTCTCTTACACTCATCACAGTAGATGCTGACGGGATAATAAGCTTCTCTCTCGCCTTCCGCAGCATCCTGGGTACGGAAAGAATCTAAGATGTCAAAGATCTCACCTCTTTTATCAAGAGCCGTTATGATATGCTCTTTGTACTTTCCGCTCCTGTACATCTCGGCCTGATGACGATATTCCATCTTGATGCCGAATTTGTCGATCGATTCTTCAAATTCCTTTTCGAAATGCTCGGCATAAGTCTTTTCGTCAGTATCAAAAGGATTGGGAACATCCACATAAGGGTAACCGATATATTTTTCAAAGCCCTCAGTGATCGCATCAACATTGACCGGCACTTTTCTAAGTCGGTCAAATTCATCCCACGAGAATAAAAGTTTGGCTTTTTTGCCTGCTCTTCTTAAAGCCTGCGTAACAAAAAGGCTGGTAGCCACATCTCTGAAGTTACCGATGTGTATCGAGCCGGAAGGGCTTATACCTGCCGCACAGACATATTCCTCCTTGTCGGGATTCTTTCTGATGATCTCTTCTGCGATCTTATCTGACCAATGCATTTTGTAAAACTCCTCTCAAAAACAAATTAAGACGCCCTATATCATAACACAAAGCGTCTTAAAATGCCATAGAATATACTAAAATTTTAACCATCATGTCTTCTGTACCAGCGATAAAGCGCAACTCCGATTATTATCACATATCCGATGATACTGAGTAATACGGGAACTTCTCCAAGGAATATCATTCCCCAGAGCGCTGCAAATATGACCTGTACATAGTCATAGACCGAAAGCTCCTTTGCAGGGGCGAATTTGTAGGCGCTTGTAATGGAAAACTGTCCGAGCGCTGCGGATACGCCTGCCATGATAAGGCAGACAATCTGCCATGGAGCCATATGCGAATAGTTAAATAACATAAAAGGAAGCGTGGCAAGGCAGGAAACAAGTGAAAAGAAAAGTACGATCATCGGCGTTCTCTCGCCTTTTTTCTTAAGCTTACGCACAAACACATAGGCCATACCGGCTCCGACTCCGCCCAAAAATCCAATGACGGCAGGGAAAAACTGAAGATTAGAGCCGCCGGGTCTGATTATAAAAAGCGCTCCCGTAAATGCGATTACAGTCGCAAAGATATCGCGTTTCGTAGGCTTTTCCTTTAAGATAAACACAGAGCCTATTATAGCCCAGAAGGGCGATAATTTATTAAGCATATTCGAATCGGCAAGGCCGAGCCGGTCTATAGCATAAAAATTTGCGATAAGACCGCTTGTACCAAAAAGACAGCGCATGGCGATATCGCCTATATTGCTCTTTTTTACGCCAAAGCCTTCGCCGGACTTAAGAATGGTAAATACGGCGATGATAAGAGCCACAAAGTTCCTGAAAAACGCCTTTTGCATCGTCGGTATATCACCCGATATCCTTACAAAAAACGTCATGAAGGAAAAGCCGAAGCCCGCGGATATTATGCAAAGTATGCCTTTTTTATGGTCACTTAATCCGTTCCAGAGCTTCATGTCAGATGATAACCTTCAGAAAAGAAAAACACCATATGATAAACAAAACAAGCAGTATCTTTCCCCAGATACCTTTAAAGTCTTTTTGTTTATCAGACATGAATTTTGCTACAACTATCATAAGCACGAGTCCTACGATAAGAAAGATCTTTGCAAGTGCGAGAATTTTATAATTCGTAACAAGGCAGTATTCGGGGCCTACCACAAACCTGTCGGGATCAACTTCGGCAAACTTCTCATTTAATGCCTCCCTTACTTCATATGAATCAACTCTTTTTGCAAGTGCCGTAAAACGGGGCCCCGGAGGAGTTATGCAGTCTCCGTCCTCTGCATAGAAATTCTTTTTATACCAGCTTGCAGGTGCTTTTATAAGATATGCTTTGTTCTTTCCGCCCGTAAAACCGATATAATAATGATCTTTCCCCGTAGGAATGATGCCGTTTATACTGTGCTCGACCGTAAGTACTTCAAAGCATCCGTTTATATTTACGTCATACAGATCTTTGGTATTAACAAGATCGGCTATTCCGGTTACAAGAAGATAACCGAACATAAAAATACCGATACAGATCGCAAATATCGTACCCGCTTTGGATTTTTTCATCTTTTAAACTCCTCCCTCATTTCACTCGCTCTTTTATATCCGAGCATATATAATTCATCGATATAAGAATCTTTCTTTAACCTTTCAAGTGACTCGTTATATAATCTTATATATTTCTTTTCCTTGATGCCTGTTTTTATAAGGATGATCTCAACAACAGATCCTATCATCATACCGATCCCAACGACGGTTATGACCACCGGCAGAAATTTCTGCATAAAATCGGGCATGTTCAAAAACTCTACTCCAAAAAGATATATCCCTCTCCATAACAAAAGTGCACCGATAATAAATGTTATGATAAACTGCGGGATATTAAAAACATCCTTAGGAATCCCGTCTATCGCAAGCTCATGATATCTTGGATCTATATATCTTCCCCCGCAATGTTTGCAGTTATAGATCATGGGTCCGAATTTTCGTTCGCGGGAATAATAATTAAATAGTTTCTTATTGCATTTAGGACAGTGAAATTCAAGTTCCATTTTTTCTTATTGTTTATCTCTTATTCTTTTTCTCTTATTCTAAAGCCAAAATCTCTCCTGCAAGATACAGTGAACCTGCGATAATAAGAAGAGTCTTATCATCAAGTTTGGATCTTGCATCTTCATAGGCTTTTCTTATATCTCTATTAACTATGATATCAGCATCTGTCAAGTCCCTAAAAATCACGGAAAGCTCCTTTGCATCACTCTTTCTTCCTGATGAAAGCTCTGTCACATAGATCTTTACAGGATTTAAACCTTCACATAAAAGCCTGATGACTTCCTCATGATCCTTGTCATCTGCAGATGCGAATAAAAGATGTATATTAGTAAATCCTTTTTTATCACATATATTATTTACCGCTTCGTTTAGCCGTTTTACGGCATCTTCGTTATGTGCTCCGTCTATAACGATATTAGGGGCGATAAACTGCATCCTTGCAGGGAAAGAAAATTCCAAAAGGGCTTCTGTTATATAGGATAAATATTTATCCGGCGCAGATACATCTTTAATGTCCTTTGAAAGCATGAATCTAAGGAAAGCATACGCTGCTTCATATGCATTATCTTTCTGATAAGGGACATTAATGCGGCTTCCAAAATCATCAATGATCCTTTCAATATCCTTTAAAAACGTTTCATCAATATCAAGTTCTTTTGTAAGATGTGATATATCAGTATCTGCGGCAAAAATACCGGGAACACACAGTTCATCACATCTGTCAGCTATAACCCTATCTGCCACGCTGCTTCCCGTATTATATATGACCGGGATACCGGGCTTTATTATCCCGGCTTTCTCAAACGCGATCTTATCAATAGTATCACCCAAATACTGCATATGATCCATTCCGATCGAGGTGATGATACTTACTTTTGGGATCAAAACATTCGTGGCATCAAGCCTGCCCCCGAGACCCGTCTCAAACACGACTGCATCACAGCCTTTTTCTTTAAAATATTCACAGGCCATGAGGAAAAGAAATTCAAAATAAGCCGGGTGAACGAGCTTATCCAATGTATCATCGTAATT
Source organism: Lachnospiraceae bacterium (assembly GCA_003446735.1). GTDB lineage: Bacteria > Bacillota > Clostridia > Lachnospirales > Lachnospiraceae > UBA2882. The sequence goes on from DMCJ01000175.1 coordinate 5,484, forward strand.
TATTGCATTATCCACAGTATTTTTTATCCTGTTAAAGATCCTTACAAGATCCTCATCACTTATATCACACCCGTTAATGGAAATGCGTTCATTTAACTTAATAAGATGAGGGGAGATAAAAAGGCCGGTTTTAAAGCCTGCTTTTTGAAGCATCAGGCTAAGCATCTTTGATACGGATCCTTTTCCGTTTGTTCCTGCTACATGAAAACTCTCATAGCTTAGCTGGGGATTACCTAAAATGCGCAGAAAACCGCGGGTATTATTTAAGTCCGTCTTTTTTGCAAACTTAGGGATCGAAGCAATATATTCATTTATCTTTTGTATTTCATCCATTATGTCTTATCTTCTTTTTTACCGAAATCGAGGATACTATCTGCAAAAGCCCGAAAATGAATAGAACAAAGGCAAATAGCAGCCTTAAGATCTCTTTTTCACCGGTTTTTGGCATATCATTTACATTTGATACCGTATTTGTCTGAGCCTGCGTATTTGTGACAGTATTTGTATTTGCAACAGGCGCCGAAGTATTATTTGCATTATCCGCCACCTGAGTCTGAGTATTTGCCGTATTACTATTCGTATCCTGTGTTACGGTATTTACAGCTGTATTTTCAGTATTCGTTTCGTCTTTTTTTACTTCCTTTGTTTCGGTATTTTCATTACTGCCGGCTAATTCCTCATAAAGGATCGCGTATTCGGAATCCGGAGCCGCAGTTATCTTAAAACACTGAAATCCGTTTATCTCAACGATCTCATAATCGGGATAGACAAGCATTCCGTCAGCTCTTTTAGCCGCAAGAATGGCATTGCCCTTGCTAAGATCCATCCTTTTGGGGATAGGAATGGTAAGAACAAATCTTTGATGTTTAGTGTATATGTTTTTATTAGAATCAACTAAGGAAACCGCATAATACTGCTCATCGGCATATTTTTTTGAGCCTTTCCTGTCTTTAAAAAAGCGCCCCTCGGAATCTCTTATCCATAATGATACATCAACTTCGGGAGTGGGTATCACGGTCGCGGTAAATGCACTTGAATCTCCTTTATCTGCACGATCATCGATATTATCAATAGTTCCATCGTAAGGTTTTAAGGGTTCATCGGGGTCATCAGGATCATCCTCTCCCTCTCCTCCGGAAGAACCCGACTTTACGAGCGTTCCGTAGATATCCATATCCTCTGTTACCGAAG
>DMCJ01000155.1 GCA_003446735.1 Lachnospiraceae bacterium
GCCATCTGATCCATAAGTCCGCAGGGCTTACCAAAATAATCATTCTCGGCAAACTGTCCAAACTTTGCGATATTTACCGCATCTATCTTCATATCGTTATAAAGACCGGAAATGATATCTCCGATTATGGTCTCAAATGCAGCTGAAGATGAAAGTCCGGAGCCTGAAAGGACATTACTTGTGACATATGTGTCAAATCCTCCGATCTCAAAGCCTGCATTTTTTATCGCATAGAGCATTCCGCGGATAAGGCTTAATGCCTTGCCTTCTTCGTCTTTCTTTTTCTCAATATCATCAACCGAAAGTTCCATCAAAGGATAGCCTTCCGATAAGACCCTGATACCGTTGTCATCCCTTTTTGCGGCAACGGCTATCGCATCAACGCTTACTGATGCGGCAAGAACATTACCGTGCTGGTGGTCGGTATGATTTCCTCCTATCTCGCTCCTTCCGGGAGCCGAGAACACTCCGACAGACTTGTCATATCCGAACACGGCTGCAAAAACATCAACCGCCTTTATATATCTGTCCTTCTGATAAGCTACACTTTCCTGTCCGTAGATATCAGCAAGTTTTTCATCGTATTTTCCTGCTTCCAGGTCATTTTTTACCACATTTACATCAGTCATATAATGCCCTCTTTAACGTCGTTTTGTTATACTGCCGTATATTAAATAAGATATCATTCCTATTATTTAGTGTCAATCATTTCAAATACTCGTTTACTTCGTATCTATCCTTCTTAAATACTACTCTAAGCTGGCCGGAATATAAGGTGACGTATATGTCACTTCCTGCATTTTCAAGACGTTTTATCGCATAAGGTGAAGGATGCCCGTATCTGTTTACTCCCGCAGAAATAAGAGATGTCTTAGGTCTCAGTTTATTGATAAAATCCTCTGAAGAAGAATATCTCGAACCATGATGGCCGACCTTTAAGATATCTACCGGAAATTTTACTTTTTCAAGCGCTTCTCCTTCTTTTTCTTCCGTAAGATCTCCGGTAAAGAGCATCTTTGTATCATTACATGTAAAGAGCAGTACCATCGACTGATCATTGCCTTCCGCAACCGTCTTTTTTGACGGATAAATGCATTTAATATCAGCATCGGGGAGTGAAAACTTTGCACCGCCGTCTATATAAATGACATTTATGCCATTTTTTTGCGCTGCACTCTTCACCTCATCGTAGGTCTCATCCGTTTTGCCAAAATGCGTAAGCACGAGATTTTTTATCCTTATCCTGTTTTCCTTTTGCGTTTCCATGATTTCGATAAGAGCCGAATAATGATCCTTATCTCCATGTGAAAGGAAGGCGTAATCTATCCTTGTTATCCCGTGACACTGCAGATAGGGGATGAGCCTGTATTTTCCGGCTTCTTTTACGGATGTACTTCCCCCGTCAATAAGTATGTTCGCTCCGTATTTATCTTCTATGACAAGGCTGTCACCCTGTCCTATGTCTATCATCGTGCAGGTTGTAGCCGTCCTTAATTTTAAGCAAAGTGCGATGATACCAAGTACGGGAAGAAGAATGGATATATGATTGCCTCTTTTATTTCGACTGTCCGATAAGCGGAAATTATACAAGCAAAAGCATGTAAGCAAAACATAATATACGGCTATCGAAACGGGATGCGGTCTTCCGATCACGGGATAGGAAAAAGGAAGCCTCATGGCACCCTTTGCAGCTTCTTCATATAAAAATAAAAGGACAGATGATGGAAATAAGAAAACCTTTCCCAGGGAAGTAAGTATGAGCGATAAACATCCGCCGAAAATAGCAAGAACAAGCAATATTCCGGCAAGGGGGATAACTATCAGATTAAGCAAAAATCCATAAGTCGCAAAGCCATAGAAAAACCAGAGCTGGATCGGAAGCGTGGCAAGGGTGACGGATATGCTCATCTTAAGCGAAGAAAAAACCATATCCCTTATTTTTTCCTTTAATATCCGCTTTTTACTCTTATCATATATCATCTTTTCCGTCATGTCGGGCTTTGGAAAAAATCCGGATATGACAGGCATGATAAGTGCTATACCCATCACTGCTCCGAAGGATAAGAGAAATCCCGAATGCATCATATAAAGCGGCTCGGTCATTAATAAAGCAACGCCGGACAACCCGCATGCCGTTAACATGTCATATGTCCTTCCTATCACATCTGCAATGATAAAAAGCGAAAACATAACTATGCTCCTTATCGCCGAAGCACTGTTTCCGGTCATGATCCCGAAGCTTATAAGAAAGAAAACGGAAATGCTCCCCGATACAAATACCTTAAGTTTAAGCTTTTTAAGCGACTCATATATCGCCATTCCGATAAGGGAGATATGAAGGCCCGAGATAGCAAGGATGTGCGATATCCCGCTCATCTTATAAAGGCTTTTTATCTCATCGCCTACGTCCTTCTTCTGTCCTAAGACCATGGAGCATAAAACGCCTGCTCTTTCGGAGGGAAGACTGTTTTTATATACGCCGGAAAATGCCCGTCTTATCCTATAGAGTGCATTTTGATAGAACCGGATACTATCATCTTTTACAAAGCACTTTGCATCCGTTATCCTGTAGTCAAGATTAAGTATCCTGTAATAAAGCGCACTGTCAAACTGTCCGTCATTTGTGGCCGGCGCAAAATGGCGGCATTTTCCGGTAACGGTAACGAGATTTCCTATCTCATATTCCGTCTCTGACTTTACGTGGCAGATGACTTTCTTTTTCTTTCCGTTTTTATCCGGTAAAGTGCGCACGTAAATTAAAAGAGCGCTTTCACCCTCTTCGATGCGATATATCCTCCCGGTGATACTTATATTATCCCCGTCTGACGGAAGATCGCTCCTGAATATGGTTACAGGAAATATAAGTAAGATAAGACCCTGCATCAGCGCGAAAGCCAAGCAGAGAAGACACAGCAATCTGCGCAAAAACGCTCCTTACTGCGTACTCATGATCTCAAGATTCCTTTCAAAGACCTGCGTTAAAGGTATGGTCTCCATGAACATTATATCGCTGTTTCCGTCGACCGAGATCTGCACCTTATTGATATTGGGCTGCTCGACTAAGGAATTAACGATCGAATATATGGCTACCTCCGGTGTGACATTCCCCTGTTTTTCCAGAAAGCCGGAATCCAGGTTTACATAACATGTACCATCAACCGTGGTCACGCTGATCACCTTTGTCATGGGAGATACTACCGGATACAGGTATTTTTCCTCACCGTTTTCCGGCCCCCGAATTATCTCCTCGACTACCAGCTTATCTATGGATATATTACTGTTATATACGCAATCCCTGTGTATCTCCCGAAGCGTGCTTCCCGTTTCATCGGTAAGATATAAGGAGATCGTAGTCTGCTCATATGCATTTATCTCATTTCCGGCATTATCAATGAACTGGTCCGCGCTCATGGCCCCTGTGACAACTCCGTTAAATCCTATAAGAGGCATGTCCCCTACATAGAATTCAACCTGGCTTATGCCGTCAAGCTGACAGAACGACCTTACTATCGCAGCTCTCGTAAGGACCTCTCTTCCTTTGGAAAGCTCGGAATAAGAAGGCGCGAAATAAAGCCTTAATACGTCGGCTTTAATCTTATATCCGGTAAGTTTGACCTTATCGGAAATAGCCGCCGACATAGATACATCTTCCGGCTGCCTTTTTAATTCGGAAGCTATGACCTTAACGCCATATTCCGTAGACTCTTTACCCGTCCCATCTCCGGCTTCATTTTCAGAAACATCCGTTATTGTAACTGTATCAACAACACTGACTTTAGTCTCATCCTTTGAAACGGCATAGATATCATATCCCTCTTTTGCTTCCTCTTTACTGCCGCAGGATACGAGCACGAAGAGTGATAAAAGGAGAAAAACTGACGGTATAAACTTCAAAAACGCACGTAATTTAATCATTGATATACATATGTAAGGGGAATCTTGACCGTAAATGTCGTTCCCTTCTCCTCCACGCTGTCTACTCTGATGGCACCTCTGTGCATTATTATCGCGCTCCTTGCTATCGCAAGGCCGAGGCCCGTTCCGCCTATCTCTCTGGAATGGGATTTGTCCACCCTGTAGAATCTCTCAAATATATGATCTGTCTCGGCATCCGGTATACCTATGCCGTTATCTTCAACTGTCACGGTAAAGAACTGGTGATCGGAGTCTAACGTGACTTTGACAAAGCCATGTTCGCGGTTATACTTAACACCGTTCTCAACAAGGTTTGAAAATGCGAGCGTAAGCTTTACTTCATCCACTTCCGCCTTTACTTCCCTTACGCTCTCGAAAATGACCTCTATATCCTTCTGTGCCGCGATCGGCCTTATCCTCTTTAGTATCCTCTCTAAAAGGGCATTTATATCAACGGACTCTATGTTCATGTCCGCGGAAGTCTTATCCATACGGACAAGGGATAAAAGATCATTTATTATTTTATTTTCCCTTTCTATCTCGTCGGCTATATCTACCATGAATTCCCTGTATAATTCCACAGGTACATCCTCCTGCGAATTAAGGGAATCGGCGAGGACCTTTATGGAAGTGATCGGGGTCTTAAGCTCGTGGGAGACATTAGAAACAAACTCCTGTCTCGACTCGTCTATGATCCTCATCCTGCCCATAAGTTCGTTAAAGGCCGTGATTATATGCTCAGTCTCAAGATAATCCGAAACTTCTATGGCATCCGTGGTAAATCCGTCTTTGACATCTCCTATGGCAGCCGTTACCCTGTTAAGCGGACGGACTAAAAGGCCTGAGCTAAGGTATGCAAATACAATTACAAAAAGGGCTATGAGAGTCTGCATCATCGAAGCCCTGTTTCCGAGCTCTTCTATATTGGCATTTATATTATCGGTAGATGAGCTAATAAGAACAACGCCAGTTATTTTATTTTTTTCCTCCGCCGTCCCTTCTTCTTCCTCAAACATCTCGTCTTCGGGAGATGCAGATACCAATATAGGCTTGGTCAGTTCGATAAAGCTGTTTTCTTTATCATAACTACTGGTATTTTTGCCTTGAAAACACTCCATTACCTCCCGTGAGATTATGGTCTTTCCCTCACTTATACCATAGGTGTCCTTGACTATATTATTATAGCCGTCGATCACGATTATTCGTCCATCGTACAGGTTTGATATCTGCAGGAGCTCTGCATTGACCGTCTCCGAAGCCGGATCGGTAAGAAAGTTATTATTGGCAAGATGATCCGCTAAGATCATGACCTGATTCTCAAGCTCCGCCGTCCTTAAGGACACGGCTCTCTTTTCATAGTTCTGGAGTATACCGTACCTTAAAAGGATCGCAGGAATATAACTTACTATGACTATTATCAGGAATATGCGGAATCTCATACTCTTAAGCTGCTTTATGCCGGGTATGAGCTTTCTTAAAATACTTTTAAGACCTATCTTCAAATCTTATCCCTCTTACATAAAGTAGTAGCCTACTCCCCACTTGGTATGAACATAAGTGGGCTCACTGGGATTAGACTCGATCTTTTCACGAAGTCGTCTGATATGGACATCTACCGTCCTGGCATCTCCGGGATAATCGCTTCCCCATATGGTCGTAAGAAGCTTTTCCCTGCTGTAGACTATATTGGGATTTAAGACAAGAAGCTCTAAAACGTCAAATTCTTTCGCGGTAAGATTAATTTCCTTATCGTTTATATAAACCCTTCTGCCACTCCGATCTATCCTCATCCCGTCATGGACCTTTATCTCATCGGGCTTTGTCTCATTCCCCTTCGCAGAAACCCTTCGCATTATCGCCTTCATACGGGCTTTAACTTCCAGGATGTTAAAAGGTTTGGTGATATAATCGTCTGCGCCGTTATCAAGGCCTAATATCTTATCCATATCCTCGCCTTTGGCGGTGAGCATTATGATGGGTACATCCGAAAACTCCCTTATCTGCTGGCAGACTTCGAGTCCGGAAAGCCCGGGAAGCATGACATCAAGAAGGATTATGTCAAATTCCTGCTCTTTAGCTATCCTTAAGGCTTCCTCTCCGTCATATGCACAGACAACTTCCATGTCATCCTGCTCTAAGGAAAATCTTATTCCTTTTACTATAAGTTTTTCATCGTCTACAACAAGTACCCTTTTACTCATCTTTTCACCTTACAATGATATTGTCTTTAAGATTTGTGTATGTAGCCTTTCCTATTCCGGAGACATTTGTTATCTCCTCGGCGCTCTTAAAATCGCCGTGTTCTTCCCTGTATGTGATTATCGCATTTGCCTTGCTCTCCCCTATTCCCGAAAGAGTCATTAAGGCTGCCTTATCCGCTGTATTTATATTTATCTTTCCGTCGGTACCGCCGCTTAAAGACCCTGACGCGCCTTTATCCGAAATCTCCCCCAAAGCTCCGCTTTCATATTCTTCCATAGTGGGGACATATATCTTATCCGCATCATTTAATATGCCGGCTAAGTTAAGAGCCTGTACGTACGCATCTTCATTTACATTCCCTGCTGCCTCGATCGCCTCAAAAACACGGCTTCCCGGCGTTAAAGGATAAACTCCGGGCGTCTTTACGGCACCGCAAACATATACATATATTATATCTTCTTCTTTGGAATCATACTCACCCTCATCTGCGGGATCCTCTACTGACTTTATTTCGGATCCTTCTGAGGACGACAAGATGGCATCGTCGGAAACATCCTCCTCACCCGCTTCGTAAACGATATTGCTTCCGCACCCGGTGAGTAAAGCTGCTCCCAAAGAAAAAAGAACGATTAAGATCGCTGATCTGATCTGCATTTTTACCTCCTTTATAAACAGGAGGTCCTTCTATGCTGACTGTGATGTTATTATAGCCAAATAAATCTCATATTTCAAGATAAATTTTCAGTTTTCGCCCTCGGCCTCGGTACTTAAGACAGGCGTCGGTATCCTGTTGACCGAAACGCTCTGGCCGGTAAACTTTCTTCTTACATCTGATTCAAGTGATGAAAGCACGTCGTTTACATCCTCACCGCCCCAGACTCTGGTAAATGCTATCTCAAGCTCGGCCCAGAAACCGGAACCGACCATGAGCTTGGGGATGGATGCCGATTTTGCATATTCGTCGCATGCTATCTTAAGCGCTTCGTTATCATAATCTATCCCGCTCTTTGCCGCGAGCTTTCCGGTGGTTTTGTAAAAATCGGCATCAATGTCATTTATCACATATGAAGCAAAGTCCTCTGCTCTTTCCCTGTTATCCGAATATCCGCAGACAAACAGCGCGTTGGTCACGGACAGGGGCTTTGAAGGCAGGGTGTCGCTTACCATGGGCATGGGGCATACACGGTATTCAAATTTGAATTTCCCGTTCTGCTTTGCCCTCTCAAGCTTTTCAATGACATCGGTAGTAGCAACGGTAAATGCGATCTTACCGTTCATAAAGTCCTCAACAACGCCGCTGTAGCTTACCGCAGCCGGGTCTATGGAGAAAAATCTGTTGAGAGACTGATAATAGAGCATGGCTCCCATGCTCTGGGAATTGTAGATATAAATGACAGAGGGGTCATCTCCGTTCACGCCACCCACATCAATGGTATTGCCGACAATGAAATAATTATAGAATATATCCGAAACATCCCATTTAAATACGGCTTCCATCTCTTCGGGAGCTTCATATCCGTCCGCAAAGTCAAGTATCCCGTCGAGCGTTCCGGGTATGGCCGCTTCCTCGACAGCCAACAGTTCATTCCGGTCAAAATCATCTGCGGATACCGTAAGTATGTTATCCGCTCCTTTTTCGGCAACGAGTTTCTTTACCGCATAATCTTCTATATAAGATTCGTTGCATAGAAATACCGTGGTCTCGAAATAAAGAGGATATCCCGTCTTTTTTCCGTCATAGGTTACGGCGTGTATCGCCGAATCGGGAAAAACAGCGTTTGATACAAGTCCTTCCTTATCCTCTATCTCCGAGCACAATCCTGACAGATAAGCTTTTTCTATCGTATCATTGCTCATTATGAAAAGGTCCGGGCCTTCCGACTTACGGACCTCATCATTCATTTCTTCAAGATAGGATATCCCCGTCTTTAAGACAGGTGTGACACGTATGCCGTTTTCTTCCTGATATTTTAATGACACCTTTGTCAGGTAATCCGTAAGAGCGTCATCCGTATACCAGATCGTAAGATTCTTATTCCCTTCAAAGACCGACGCAGTCTCATCCGTCACTTTGGGCTCTTTTACACTCTTTCCCGAATAAAACGAAGTCAGTATGCAAAATGCGCTTAAAAGGATAAGGAATAATAATCCGTATATCTTCTTAGTCATTTAAAACCTCTGAAAGTACTGCGATCATCTTATCAATATCCTCTTTTTTAATGATAAGAGGAGGCACAAAACGGATCAGGTTGCTTCCTGCGGATATAAGGACAACTCCTTTTTCAAGAGTCTTATTAAGCACATCCTTAAGCGGAAGATCGATCTCTATTCCCTGCATCAGGCCCACACCCCTGTGTGCCTTTATATGAGGATTATTCTCCTTAAGTTCTTCAAGCTTCTCGTAAAGATAAGGGCCCACTTCATTTACGTGATCTACGATCTTTTCTTTTTCGTAAAGCTTTAACACCTCATATACGGCGCGTGTCGCAAGCGGATTTCCGCCGTATGTCGTACCGTGATCTCCGGGAACCAGGGAATTTTCAGCCACTTTTTTGTTAAAAAGTATCGCTCCTACAGGGATCCCGCATCCAAGGGCCTTTGCCGAAAGCATGATGTCGGGCTTTACTCCGTATTTCTCCCATGCGAACATATAGCCCGTACGTCCCATTCCGCACTGGATCTCATCTAAGATCATAAGGATGTCCTTTTCGTCGCAGATCTTCCTTATCTCCTTTAAGAATTCCTCACTTGCGGGATATATTCCTCCCTCTCCCTGAACTGTCTCAAGGATGATGGCACAGGTCTTTTCATTGATATTTGCCTTAACGCTTTCAATGTCATTTAAGGTCGCGAACCTTATATTACCGATCATGGGCTCGAAGTCCTCACGGTAATGTGCGTTTCCGGTAACGGAAAGAGCTCCGAAGGTCCTGCCGTGGAAGGAATGCTCCAT
>DMCJ01000045.1 GCA_003446735.1 Lachnospiraceae bacterium
GCATGTCAGTTCCATCCGGAGAAAAGTTCGGATGTCGGACTTAAGATACTTTCCAATTTCCTAGACTTATAGAATACGGGTGATAAGATGCACACTAAACGTATAATCCCCTGCCTCGATGTTAAAGACGGAAGGGTAGTAAAAGGTGTCAATTTCATAAATCTCATCGATGCGGGCGACCCTGTAGCCGTAGGAAAAGCTTATGACGAAGCGGGAGCGGACGAACTCGTATTTCTTGATATCACGGCAAGTTCCGATCAGAGAAAAACGGTTGCGGATATGGTAAGGCGCGTTGCAGAGACTGTTTTTATCCCGTTTACGGTCGGTGGCGGCATCAGGAGCGTTGATGATTTCAAGGCTATTTTAAGAGAAGGCGCCGATAAGATAAGCGTAAATTCCGCTGCGATCGATAATCCGAATCTCATAGCCGAGGCGGCAGATAAATTCGGAAGCCAGTGCGTCGTACTTGCGATAGATGCTAAAAGAAGACCGGACGGCGGTTTTACGGTATTTAAACATGGCGGCAGGATCGATTGTAATTTAGATGCCGTTGAGTGGGCTATAAAAGCAGAAAAATTAGGCGCGGGCGAGATTCTTTTAACAAGCATGGACGGTGACGGAACGAAAGCCGGATATGATATAGAGCTTACAAAAGCGATATCTGATGCTGTTAAGATCCCTGTCATCGCTTCGGGCGGAGCCGGAAAGCTTGAGCATTTTAAGGAAGCGTTAACCGACGGCGGTGCAGAGGCGGCTCTTGCTGCGTCATTATTCCACTTTAACGAGCTTTCAATAAAAGAAGTAAAAGAATATTTAAGAGATAACGGTGTATCCGTGAGATTGTAACAGGGAGGTTAATATGAAGAAGTTTAAGAATTACTGGCTGTCTTTGGATGAAGAGACCGTGATAAACAGAAAATTACTTTTCTTTGAGATACTTACCGCTTTATTTGCTGGTATTGTGCTTGGTTTTATATTTGCTCCCTTTAAGAGCTTTACTATCGCGAGCAATAACGAGAACAACGGAAACGGAAACAGCGCATCGGCAGATAATGATGAAAAGGCGGACTAAATAATGTCGGCTATCTCAAATGACTGGCTTGAACCTTTAAGCGGTGAATTTAAAAAAGAGTATTACAAAAATCTTTATATAAAGATAAAAGAAGAATATTCAACGCATCTTATCTTTCCGCCGAGTGATGAGATCTTTACGGCATTTGACAAAACTCCCCTAAATAAGGTAAAAGTAGTTATCATAGGGCAGGATCCATATCATAATGTGGGTCAGGCTCACGGTCTTTGTTTTTCCGTTAAGCCCGAGGTTGACATACCACCTTCGCTCGTAAATATCTATAAGGAACTTCACGACGATCTCGGATGCTATATCCCGGATAACGGATATCTGGTTAAATGGGCGGAGCAGGGAGTGCTTTTATTAAATTCGGTCCTTACGGTAAGAGCTCATGAGGCAAATTCCCATAAGAATCTGGGATGGGAAGAATTTACCGATGCGGTCATTGAGGTGCTTAACAAAGAAGACAGGCCCATTGTTTTTCTTCTTTGGGGTAGCCCTGCGCAGGCTAAGGGAAAGCATTTAAACAATCCCAACCACCTTATATTAAAGGCGCCGCATCCGAGCCCGTTATCGGCCTACAGAGGATTCTTCGGATGCAGGCATTTCTCGAAAACTAACGAGTTCTTAAAGTCTAAAGGCTTAGAGCCGATAGACTGGCAGATAGAGAATTTAAAAGATAATTGATCTAAGGGGCACTATTATGAAAAAATTACCGTTTATCACAAAAGAACAGATTGAGGAGATAGTAAAAAAATATCCCACACCTTTTCATATCTATGATGAAAAGGGTATAAGGGAAAATGCCAGAGCCTTAAAGGACGCATTTTCCTGGAATAAAGGATATAAGGAATACTATGCTGTAAAGGCATGCCCGAATCCTTTCATCCTTGAAATATTAAAAAGCGAGGGCTGCGGCACAGACTGTTCATCGCTTACAGAGCTCATGCTCTCCGAAGCCTGTGATATACGGGGCAGGGAGATCATGTTTTCTTCCAATGAGACTCCGGCCAAAGAGTATGTTTTTGCTGACAGGATCGGCGCCACAATTAACTTAGATGACATTACTCATATCGAGTATTTAAAAAATGCATTGGGCGGCAGGCTTCCGGAGCGATTAAGTCTTCGTTTTAATCCCGGCGGAGTACTTAAGCTTTCCAACGGCATCATGGACAACCCCGGTGATGCAAAGTACGGATTTACCAGAGAGCAGCTTATCGAGGGATATCGTATTTTAAAGGAGAACGGCGTGAAAGAATTCGGTATGCACGCTTTTCTTGCAAGCAATACCGTGACTAATGAGTACTACCCGCTTCTTGCTAAGATATTATTTGAAACAGCGGTAGAAGTAAAGGAAAAGACGGGCGTTGAGATAAATTTCGTTAATCTTTCCGGCGGTGTCGGGATCCCTTACGAGCCCGGCAAAGAGCCCAATGACATTAAGGCTATCGGTGAGGGGGTTAAAAAGGTTTATGAAGAAGTGCTCATCCCCGCAGGTCTTACGGATGTATCCATCTATACCGAGCTTGGCAGATATATGACCGGCCCTTACGGACATCTGGTCACTCAGGCTATTCACGAGAAGCATACACATAAAGAATACATAGGCTGTGATGCATGTGCGGTCAATCTAATGCGTCCAGCGATGTACGGAGCTTATCACCACATCACGGTGGCAGGTAAGGAAGATGCGCCTTTAGATCATAAGTATGATGTTGTTGGATCATTATGTGAAAATAACGATAAATTCGCGATCGACAGGATGCTTCCGAAGATCGACATTGGAGATTACCTTGTCATCCATGATACCGGTGCTCACGGATTTTCCATGGGATATAATTACAACGGTAAATTAAAGAGTGCGGAGCTTCTTCTTAAAGAAGACGGGGAAGTTAAGCTCATCCGCCGCGCCGAAACACCGATGGACTACTTCGCGACCTTCGACGGCTTCGATGTCTTTAATAAATTAAAAGACATATATGAAGAGGGCTAAAGTAATTTGCAAAAAATCCCGCTTTGGTGTATGATATAAATCGCGTGTAAAGTTACGCGCGATAGGCCGGTGTGTCGGAATGGCAGACGAGGCAGACTCAAAATCTGTTGTGGGCAACTACGTGCGGGTTCAAGTCCCGCCACCGGCATTATGAAAAACAAAGGGATAAACCCTTGCAAAGCCTTATAAAAAGGGCGTTTGCAGGGGCTTTTCATTTTCTTGCTAAAAGGCCCGTTTTTTGGTATAATTTATAAGGTTTACTGTAATTTGGAAAAGTGTGTGTAACGCGCTATGGAATGCAAGGAAGTCATTAAATACATACCCGGATTTTTAAACGGAGAGCTTGAGGACGAAGAGCTTTCCGGCTTCATAGATCATGTTAAAAACTGTGCTGACTGTGAAGATGAGCTTGCCATTTCCTATCTTGCTGTGGAAGGCATAATAAGGCTTGAAGACGGGGCCTCGTTTAATCTTGATGATGAGCTTAGCGATAAATTAAAAGAGGGCGAAAGAAGACTTGACTTCCACGGCAGGGTATACGATTTTCTGAAGGTGATCGAGCTTATCGGTATCATAGCGATGACGATCTCCATTGTGATGATAGTTTGGTGAAATGAAAAAATTAATCCTTATTGATGGACACAGCATAATACACAGGACATTCTACGGCATTCCGGATCTTACCAATTCGGAAGGCATCCATACCAACGCGATCTATGGTTTCGTAAATATCCTTTTAAAACTTATAGATGAAGAGGCGCCCGATGCGATAGCGGTTGCATTTGATATGCATGCGCCTACTTTCAGACACGAAAAATATCCCGAGTACAAGGGCACGAGAAAGCCCATGCCCGAGGAATTAAGAGAGCAGGTTCCTTTAATGAAGGAGCTTCTTATCGCCATGGATATCCCTATCATGGAAAAAGAAGGCTTCGAGGCTGACGATCTTTTGGGTACCGCAGCAAAGAAAGCGGAAAAAGAAGGCTATGAAGTATCGCTCGTATCCGGCGACAGGGACCTTCTTCAGATCGCAAGTGATAAGATAAAGATCAGGATCCCCAAGACCAAGCCCGGCCGTACAGAGATCGAGGATTATAATACCAAAGATGTCATAGAAAAATATAAGGTTGATCCCGCGCAGTTTATCGAATTAAAGGCTCTTATGGGAGATACCTCCGATAATGTTCCCGGAGTTCCGAAGATCGGCGAAAAGACCGCGACCGACCTTATGGTCAGATTCGGATCGATCGAGAATATATATGCGTCCCTCGATCAGATCGAAAAAAAGAGCGTAAGGGAAACGCTTGCAGCTAACAGGGAGCTTCTTGACTTAAGCCTTTTCCTTGTTACGATAAAGACCGATGCGCCCCTTCCCTTTGAGATAAGCGATCTTAAGACGCCCGACATCTTTACCGACAGAGCCTATGAGATGTGTCAGAGACTTAACTTTAAGAATATCTTATCCAGGTTTTCCGAAGGTAATAAAAAAGCTCCGGCCGTTATATACGAGATCATAAATGATTTTTCCAAGGCTGACCTGTTATTTGACGAAATGGCATCGGAAGGAAACGTGGCATTTTCCGCCTTTAAGCAGGATAAGGAAATATACGCGCTTTCTTTTACGGACAGTAAAAAGACATATTACATAAAAGCAGAGGGCTTTATGACATCCGCATATCTTAAGGATAAGATAAATGCCCTTATTAAAAGCTTTTCCGGCACGGACAAAAGGATAACTCTTTTCGATCTTAAGGACCATTTTGATATTATTGAAAATAAGGATGTCACCGTTTTTAACGACGTAAAGTTAATGGCTTATCTCTTAAATCCCGAGCATAAGGAATATGAGAGCGAGGACATCGCCAATGAATTCGCAGGGATGATGACAGAGCCCTATAAGAACATATTCGGAAAGATGCCCGTAAGCGAAGCGGTAAATACGGATGAGAAAAAATGCACCGATCACCTCTGTGCCTTATCATCGGCATATTTTGCAGCATCCCAAAAGCTTTCGAAAGAACTTAAAAAAGCTGATGAATACAGCCTTTATACAGACATCGAGCTTCCGCTTTGCCGTATCTTATATGAGATGGAAGAGCGCGGCGTGAGCGTTAAGAAAGAAGCCTTGGCTGAATATAGCAGCATGCTCGGCGAAAAGATAGATGAATGCGAAAAGAAGATCTACAAAGAAGTAGGTGAGGAATTTAATATAAATTCTCCCAAACAGCTCGGCGAGATCTTATTTGAAAAAATGGGAATAAAGGGCGGAAAGAAGACCAAGACCGGTTATTCCACCGCTGCGGATGTCCTTGATAAATTAGCCGTAGACTATCCTGTCGTAAAAGATATCTTAACCTACAGGATGCTTACCAAATTAAAGAGTACCTATGCGGACGGATTAAGTGATTTTATAGGTGATGACGGCAAGATCCATACGACATTTAACCAGATGATAACGGCTACCGGACGTATTTCTTCAACTGAGCCAAACCTTCAGAACATCCCGATGCGTACCGAGATGGGAAGACAGATAAGAGGCATATTTGTCGCAGATGAAGGAAACGTATTTATAGATGCCGATTATTCCCAGGTTGAATTAAGAGTCCTTGCTCATATCTGCGGTGATAAAGGCCTGATAGAAGCCTTTAATAGCGGTGAGGATTTCCATACACAGACCGCCGCAAGGGTATTTAACGTTTCTCCTTCAGATGTTACACCCGATATAAGGAGAAAGGCCAAGGCCGTTAACTTCGGCGTTGTTTACGGTATAAGTGCATTCGGTCTTGCAAAGGATATCGATTCATCAAGGCAGGAGGCGGCTGATTTTATTGAGCAGTATTTTTTAACCTATCCGAAGGTTAAACAGTTTCAGGAAGAGACGGTTAAAAACGCAAAGGAAACAGGCTATACCGTGACCATGTTTAAAAGACGCCGGATTATTCCCGAGCTTAAAAGCTCCAACTTTATGCAGAGGCAGTTCGGAGAAAGGGCTGCGATGAACGCGCCCATACAGGGTACGGCGGCCGATATCATAAAGATCGCAATGCTTAAAGCGGATAAGGCTCTTAAAGATGAAGGTCTTAAAGCAAGGCTCATATTACAGGTCCATGATGAGCTCCTTATCGAAGCTCCGAAGGATGAAGAGGAAAAAGTTAAAGAGATATTAAAACGTGAGATGGAAAATGCCGTTTCGTTAAGCGTTCCGCTTGAAGTTGAAGTTGGAAGCGGAACTAACTGGTTAGAGGCACATTAAT
>DMCJ01000157.1 GCA_003446735.1 Lachnospiraceae bacterium
GACTCTTTTTTAATGTTGATCAGCCAAGGATATATTCTCCGTCCAAGTACAGTGAGATATCAGATAAGCTTATTCCCGTATATCCGCTTACAAAAGGTCTTTCAAATGATACCATGAGTAAATATACTCAGATGGCTTTTGAAAAGTGCGGAAAGAGACTAAATGAAGTGCTTAGTCCCGAACTTCTTAAAAAAAGAGGCCTTCCCGATATCATAACTACGGTATCGGATATGCACAGACCTACAAGTGATAATGCGCTATACAGAGCGAAAAAACGTATCGCCTATGAGGAGTTCTTATGGTACTGTTTTGCGATAAAGCAGAATTCATCCGAAGTATTAAAAAAGACCGAAGTAAATAAGTATATTCCTGTGGCCGATACGAAAAGGCTTACGGAAAAACTCCCGTTTAAGCTGACAAAGCCCCAGATTGAAACGTATAAGACCATAGAGAAGGAGACTTGCGAAGGGACAGTACTTAACCGTCTTATCCAGGGCGATGTGGGAAGCGGAAAGACAATAGTGGCGATCCTTGCGCTCTTATTATGTGTCTGTAACGGGAAACAGGGAGCCTTTATGGCACCTACCGAAGTCCTTGCCACCCAGCATTTTAATAAGATAAGTGAAATGACGAAAGAATACGGCCTTCCTTTCAAGGCTGCACTTCTTACGGGATCATTATCAGCAAAAGCAAAGAGAGAGGTATATGAATCTCTTTTAAACGGATCTGTTAATCTTGTTATAGGCACCCACGCCCTTTTGGAAGATCCCGTTAAATTTAAGGATCTGTCCATGGTCGTAACCGATGAGCAGCATCGTTTCGGCGTTGAGCAGAGAAAGAAACTGACCTTAAAAGGCGAGGATGTTCATACGATAGTAATGAGCGCCACCCCCATACCCAGATCACTTGCGATGATATTATACGGAGGCATGCAGGTCTGCGTTATCGACGAACTTCCGGCAAACAGACTTCCGATAAAAAACGCGCTCGTTGATGTAAATTACAGGCAAAGCGCTTATGCGTTCATAAAAAAAGAGGTAGAGGCTTCTCATCAGGCATATGTTATCTGTCCCATGATAGAACCCGGAGTTATGGAAGATCTTGAAAATGTAAAGGATTACGGCAAGATGCTTTCGGAAAAGCTGGGTGATAAGATAAGGATCGCAATCCTTCACGGCAAGATGAAGGGTAAAGAAAAAAATGAGATAATGGAAAATTTTGCCGCCGGCAATATAGACGTTCTGGTATCCACAACGGTCATAGAAGTAGGTATCGATGTTCCGAATGCCACGGTCATGATGATAGAAAATGCCGAACGTTTCGGCCTTGCAGCGCTTCATCAGATAAGAGGAAGAGTCGGACGCGGTAAAGATCAGTCGTTTTGCATATTTGTAGATACGACAAGGTCTGAAAAGACAAAAAAGAGACTGGGCGTTGTCGCAAACAGTAATAACGGGTTTGAGATAGCCGAAGCGGATCTTAAGATGCGCGGCCCCGGAGAGATGAGCGGAACTCTTCAAAGCGGTGATTCGGGGTTTGTATTTGCCGATCTTTATGAAGATGCGGACATGCTCTATATTGCAAACGAGGATGCAGGAGCTTTATTTGCCGACGATCCCGATCTGTCAAAAAGCGAGAATGCTGCTTTGTCAAAAAGATATAATGAAGTTCAAAACGCGGGATATTTAAGAACGATCTGACAGGCGAGAGCTTGTCCCGGCGGATCTTATGAAAGACCGGGTTATAAAAAGATGATGTTATCATATGTTGTAACAAAAAGTGTTCTGTTGTATAATTTTGAGGGTACAAAGCGCCCTGTATGTGTAAAAGAAACCGAAAGGAGTTAATATGAAAAAGACACAGGAGATCAGAATTTTAAGCAATAAGGAAGAATTTGATGCGGTGCTTGAGGAGGCGACCAAATTCTCCGAAGATATGGATTTATCCTACAAAGACTCGCTTAGGATAAGGCTGTTAACAGAGGAGACCATGGCTATGGTACGTACCCTGACAGGCGAACTTGATCTCATGCTTTCTTTTATCGGACAGGATGATGAATGTATCATAAAGGTCGAGACAGATACTGCTTTAGATCCGCTTAAAAAGGTGGATATCCTTTCCGTATCTCCTTCGGGAAAGAATGCTTCCGCAAAGGGAATAATGGGCAAGGTTCGTGATGCGTTTGAAACGGCGTTCATGTTACCTCAAGGTTCTGCTTATTCGGAATATGCTTCGCCGTCCCTTACCATGGGAATGCCTGTGGATGTATATACTGCGCAGTTTATGGATACGGTTTACTGGTCCCTATCCGATTATAAAAACAATGTCGGAAAAGAAGGCGCTTCTGAAGAGCATAAGGAGCGCTGGGACGAGCTTGAAAAATCCATTGTAAACAATATAGCTGATGATGTACAGGTTGGTGTAAAGGGTAATCATGTAGTAATGACAATAAGCTACAAGACCTCTAAATAATTTTGAAATGTAAAAAAGTGTTTTAAAAGGAGAGTGCGCTATGGGATATGAGAACAACAGATTAGATGAGAGCGAACTTGAAAAAGCGAGTGGAGGTTATATAGTCCAGGGTCCGGACGGAAAGTATTTTGTCGTTGATGACAAAACCGGAGAAAACCTCAGTCATGCCGCATATACTTCTTTGGATGCTGCCAAAGATGCTGCGGAAGTACTCGGTCAGAGCCCTGATGAGATCAGCTATGCGGATTGGCAGAAAATAATTGCGTTTCATGAACTATCAAAGGGCTGACATTAAAAGTGACGGTGTTGTCATCCGCTGGTGCCTTAAATGCATATAAAGCGTCTTGTAAAGGTGTTTTGCAAGACGCTTTTTGATTTTTGCAGGATTTGAGAAAAAGTGAGTAAAGTTAAATTATCATTAAACATATCGCGTATTTTCTTTCTGTATCTGATGAGCTGTTTGGAATTTAACACATCTAACTAAATATAGTATGATATAAAAGCCTGAAAAACGTTGACTTTATTGGTTATTTCAAACATAACGCTATAAATTTAATTCTTCTGACGATACTGCAAATAAAAAATAATACAATATTTGGTGTTTTGCTTTGCAAATGCCAACAAATTATGGTAAAATAGTTGCGTGTCCGTATTTATGGGCTTTTTTGTGGTGTTTATCAAGAGAGCCGACACAATAAATAACGCTATAAAGTTAATGCGATCTTGCGAAGATCGGGAAAAACGCAAAAAATGCTTTTAAGATCGCGGTTTTTTTCTTGCAGAATCTGCGGAAGGAGTTTTACGTAATGGCACCATCTAAATCGTCGGATTACGGCGCATCGAGCATCAAAGTCTTAGAAGGTCTTGAGGCTGTAAGAGTCCGCCCCGGTATGTATATCGGAAGCGTTTCGACAAAAGGTCTTAATCATCTTGTATATGAGATAGTCGATAACTCTGTCGATGAGCACTTAGCCGGTTTTTGTTCCGAGATAAAGGTCACTCTTGAAAAGGACGGGTCGGCAACCGTATCCGATAATGGTCGAGGCATTCCCGTTGAGATGCATGAAAAAGGTATGAGCGCAGAGCGTCTTGTATTTACCACCCTTCATGCCGGAGGAAAATTTGATGACAGTGCATATAAGACAAGCGGCGGTCTTCACGGTGTAGGTTCATCGGTCGTAAATGCATTGTCCGAATATCTTACGGTAAGGATATGCCGTGACGGTGTCGTTTATGAAGATAAATATGAAAGAGGCGTTCCTGTTACGGAACTTGAAAAAGGACTTCTTCCTGCCGTAGGTAAATCAAGACAGAGCGGAACGAGCGTTAATTTCCTGCCCGACGGTGAAATATTTGACAAGACATATTTCAGGGCTGAGGATATCAAGAACAGGTTGCATGAGACTGCTTATCTTAATCCGGAGCTCACGATTCATTTTAAGGATCTCAGGGTCGATCCGGTTGATGAAGAGACATTTAACGAACCCGAAGGCATCCGCGGTTTTATAAAAGACATGAATGCTAAAAAGGATACGGTAAGTGATGTCATCTCGTTTTCCGGTGAGAGCGAAGGCATCGTTGTTGACTGTGCATTCCAATATGTAAATGAATTCCATGAGAATGTTCTGGGATTCTGCAACAATATCCATAACGCCGAAGGCGGTACACATATCACCGGATTTAAGTCTGCTTTTACAAATGTTATCAATACCTATGCAAGAGAGCTTAATATATTAAAGGATAAGGATCAGAATTTTACCGGAGCCGATGTCAGAAACGGAATGACTGCGATCGTTTCCATAAAGCATCCCGATCCCAGATTTGAAGGTCAGACCAAAACCAAGCTCGACAATCAGGATGCAGCAAAGGTCGTAAGCAAGATCACCGGTGAAGAGATCGTAAGGTTTTTTGACCGTAATCTTGATACATTAAAGGCAGTTATAGGCTGCGCCGAAAAAGCTGCCAAGATCAGGAAGACCGAAGAAAAAGCCAAAACGAACATGCTCGCAAAGCAGAAGTTCTCCTTTGATTCAAACGGAAAGCTTGCAAACTGCGAATCAAGAGAAGCCGAAAAATGCGAGATATTCATCGTAGAGGGTGATTCCGCGGGCGGATCGGCAAAGACGGCAAGAGACAGAAAATACCAGGCCATACTGCCGATAAGAGGTAAGATATTAAACGTAGAGAAAGCAAGTATGGATAAGGTGCTTGCAAATGCCGAGATAAAGACCATGATAAATGCTTTCGGATGCGGCTTTTCCGAAGGTTATGGAAATGATTTTGATATCACAAAATTAAGATATGACAAGATCATAATCATGGCCGATGC
>DMCJ01000067.1 GCA_003446735.1 Lachnospiraceae bacterium
GAAAGAAGCGTGGAATTTATCTTAGACCATGCAAAAAAGATGCTTGAAGCTACCGGACAGGATGAGATATCCTTAAGTTCCTTAAGTTCGAGCGATCACAGCAAGATAGAAGAGATTGTTAATTCGCTTATCGAGCTTTGTGCCGATAAAAAAGTCAATATCTCACTTCCTTCACTAAGGATCGATGCTTTTTCATTGGATGTTATGAGTAAGGTCCAGGATATAAAGAAGTCCTCCCTTACCTTTGCTCCCGAGGCCGGAACGCAGAGAATGCGAAATGTGATTAATAAGGGCCTTACAAAAGAAGATATCCTAAACGGGGCCGAGCTGGCATTTAAGGGAGGATGGAATAAGGTTAAGCTTTATTTCATGTTAGGGCTTCCGACAGAGACCGAAGAAGATGTACGGGGCATTGCAGAGCTTTCCAACGACATCGCGATGCTTTATTATGATACTGTTCCGAAAGAAGAGCGCCACGGCAAAGTCCAGGTGACTGCGAGCACATCGTTTTTCATTCCCAAGCCTTTTACGCCTTTTCAGTGGGCTAAGATGTATACCTTAGAGGATTTTAATAAGAAGGCTGAGACAGTAAAATCTGCCGTGCTTGAGCAGCTTAACAAAAAGAGTATCCGTTATATCTGGCACGAATCCGATATTTCCGTTCTTGAGGGCGTATTTGCAAGAGGAGATCGGAGACTTTCTAACGTTATTGAAAGCGCATATAAAAAGGGCTGCATTTTCGATGCCTGGAGCGAATTCTACGATCATTCAAAGTGGCTTGAAAGCTTTGATGAATGCGGTGTAGATATAGATTTTTATACTGTAAGACAAAGAAGTGATGATGAAGCTTTCCCCTGGGATTTTATAGACTGCGGTGTAAGTAAAGCGTTCCTCTTATCAGAATGGAAGAAAGCGATAAATGAAGAGATCACTTTAAACTGCAGGGATAAATGTAACGGATGCGGTGCGGCATCATTTAAATGCGGTATATGTAAAACACATCAACAGAAAGGTTGATCCATGGAAAGAGAAACATACAGATACAGGATTAAATTCTCAAAATACGGTGGAATGATCTTTATAGGACATCTCGATCTTATGAGATATTTCCAGAAAGCCATAAGACGCGCGGGTCTTCCGGTGTCATATTCAAAAGGCTTTTCGCCTCATCAGAAGATGTCGTTTGCATCTCCTTTAGGCGTAGGTAAGGCCACGAACGGTGATTACATGGATATAGAGCTTGATGAGCCCATGGATATAGGAATGATAAAAAACAGGATGGTTAATGCCGTGGGGGAAGGCGTTGATATAAAGAACATAGTAAAACTTCCGGATAATGCCGAAAATGCGATGGCATCTTTATTTGCTGCTGCATATACTATAAGATTTCGAATCGGACATGAAAAAGCACTGGATCCGGTATTAAGTAAGGAAAATTCAAGGAATCTCAATTATCGCTTCAGGTATTTTGAAGATTTTCTTTCACAGGATGAGATCATATATCATAAGATTTCAAAAAAGAGCGAAAGTGATGTAGACCTTAAAGAAGGCATATTTGAATACAGGATCAAAGATGATGAATATGTCTGTATTACATTAAATGCTTCAAGCTCGGGCAGTATAAAGCCCATACATCTTCTTGAAGCTTATGCTGACTATGTCGGTGTTAACCGTCCAAAAGAGATAGATTTTCTTATCACAAGAGAAGAGATGTATCTTAAAGGAAGTGACGGAAAGCTTGTGCCTATGGACGAGGTTCAGAACGTATATAAGGAGAGAACATGACAGAAGAGAACGTAAAAAAAGCAGTAAAAGAATGTGTTGAAGCACTGGAAGATAAAAAAGGCGAGGATATAAGGATCATTGATATCCGTGAGGTTTCCACACTTGCCGATTACTTTATCATAGCTTCAGGTTCATCCGTGAACCAGATAAAAGCAATGTGCGATGCTGTTGATGAGAAGCTTACGCGCCTTGGCATAAATAAGCGCCAGATAGAAGGATATGATGCCGGAAACTGGGTACTTATGGATTATCATGATATAGTAGTTCATGTATTTGATTCCGAAAACAGACTTTTTTACGATCTTGAAAGAATGTGGAGAGACGGAAAGCTGGTAGATAAAGATGAGCTTTAAGATAAGCTTATAATATGATCAAAGCTTGGGGGAGATATTATGTCTAAGGAAATATGGAAACCCGGAAATATGCTCTATCCGGTTCCGGTTGTTTTAATTACAACTTCAGATGGGAAAGGAAAAGATAATATCATAACCGTAGCCTGGGCCGGAACGGTCAATTCAGAGCCGCCTATGGTATCGATCTCAGTAAGGAAATCCAGATATTCCCACGAACTTTTATCAAAGAACGGGGAATTTGTTGTAAATCTGGTAAATAAGAAGCTTGTAAGAGTAACCGATCTTATAGGCGTTAAGAGCGGAAGAGATATAGATAAATTTAAAGAATGCGGTCTTTCTGCGATAAAGTCTCAGAAAGTAAGCGTTCCTTCAATAAAGGAAAGCCCGGTTAATATCGAGTGTAAAGTCGTAAATGTTTTGGAACTCGGATCCCATGATATGTTCATAGGAGAAGTGCTATCCGTATCTGTTGATAAAGAGTATCTGAATAAAAAAGGAGCTCTTAAAATGGATAAGATGGACCTTGTGGCCTATAACCACGGAGAATATTATACTCTTGGCGATTATCTCGGGAAGTTCGGCTACAGTGTCAAAAAAACTGATAAAAAAGGGAAACAATAACTTTCATGCCAGATAATTCTTGTTATCACTTCTCATAAGAAGGTCCTTGCCAAAGATCTCGGAAGAATCGGAAGTCTCATAGCTTTCATCTTCGGGAGTGTTTAATCCGGGATTCATCTTGTCATTCAGATAACTTAAATCGTTCCCGTTTTGCCTCATATAATTCTTTTTCTTAGAGACCTTGGGGCTGTATGCCTGCCTACCGCCGCTTACATGATCAAGATCGTCCATATTTAACTTTTCCATATCAATTCTCCTTTTAAAGATGATATACTGATCATTTGTTAATTAATTATACGAAAGAAAAGTATTAATGGCAATCATAAGATCATAAGATCAGCAAAGACGGAATACACCGAAGACTTTGCCTAAGATGGTGCAGTTTTCGACATATATGGGCTCCATATCATCGTTCTCGGGCTGAAGACGGATCCTGTTTTTTTCGCGGTAAAATGTCTTAACCGTCGCAGAATCATCCACAAGCGCAACCACTACATCGCCGTCACGGCAGGTATTAACGTCATGAACAAAGATATAATCCCCATCCATGATACCTATATTTATCATGGATTCTCCCTTTACCTTTAATACAAAACATTCACCCGAAGGAACCATGTCAGCGGGAATGGGGAAGTAACTTTCTATATTCTGATCCGCTAAGATAGGCATACCGGCAGCAACCTGGCCTACAACGGGTATGCTTGTCATATCACGCCTTATCATCTGGAAGGAATCATCAACGATCTCGATCGCACGGGGCTTTGTGGGGTCTCTTCTTATATAACCGTTCTTTTCCAATGTCTCAAGATGGGAATGAACGGAAGAAGTGGATTTTAAATGAACGGCATCGCAGATCTCGCGGACTGCGGGGGGATATCCTTTTTTTAATATCTGTTCCTTGATATATTCAAGGATCTCCTGTTGCTTGGATGAAATCTTACCTGCCATATCTAAACCTCCAATAAAAAGAATTGTATGTATGTTTTCCATTAGTATAACACAACGTTTTATAAAAAGCAAACATATTTTCCGAAAATCTGTTCGAAAAAGTATTGACAAACCAAACAGAGGTTCGTATAATGAGAATACACGAACGGTTGTTCGCGAACATTGATTTGCATAATTGAAAGTTAAGTGATTTTTATTGGACTTTACTTGATGTAGTATGGAGCTATCAGTTACAAAGACAGGCCGATCCGTTGGTCGGCGATAGATTCGGTTTATCCGGGGAGGTTATTATGAAAGACATCATCACACTTTTTACTTCAGAAAGAAGGTCGGTTCGTAAAAGAGCATTAAGGAATCTTTTAAGACCTGCTTTATTATTTACGGCATCCGTTTTGGCGATAATCATCTTATCCGCATCTTTCGGTTCATTTAAGGCCGATGCTCATGAAAAGGCAGGAAACGATGATATAAAGCTTTATGAATCTCATTTTATCGAGCCCGGCGAGACGCTCTGGTCTATAGCATCGGCTCATGTGGACGGTATCCATTATACTTCCGAGGTCTCTTATATCAGAGAAGTCCATAAGCTCAATAATTTTACGGGTGAGAGGATAAATGCGGGAGAGTATATCATCTTACCTTATTACAAAGATGATACGGATGTTGTTTTAGATTAAAGTGTTTTAGATTAAGCAGCCCCCTTTATCTGCCGTATTACGGCATCTTTCCATAAGGACCCCTCCTTCGCTTTGCAGGCAAGATCATAACCTTAGCCTGTTGCGCTTTAAAGCGAACGGAGGGGTTATTTTATAAGGCCTATGACAGTTTCGGTGATAAATACCGAAAGAGTGGATATAAGAGCGACGGTAGTAAGACCCCGTCCCCAGAGTGACAGACAGATGGCTGTTATCAGACCGATCGTTGCAGAGATATAAGATGAAGTCGCTGAAAAGATCGCGGGTATCGTCATCGCAGTAAGGACCGCAAAAGGAATATAATAGAGAAATGATCTTATAAAGCGGTTCTCTATCTTTTTATTTATAAGAACAAAAGGGATCGTCCTTATAAGATAAGTGGATATCACGATTATCAGCAGATAAGGTATATATACGGATAATTCCATTTTTATTCCTCACTTTCCTTTACCGGGAAAAAGTATGCGGCTATCATGGCTGTTGCAAGAGCGCAAATGCTTATAGAAAGACCGGAAGGGACTTTTTTAAGCCAGGGCAGAACATTAAAAGTGGTTGAAAGAAGCGCTGCCAGAAATACGGAAAATACAACGCTCTTTGAAGTTTTCATCTCGGGTACGACTATAGCAACAAACATACCGTATAAAGCGATCCCGAGTGCGCTCATTATGCTTTCCGGAAGGATATTTCCAAGTTCTGCACCAAGTAATGTGCCGAGTGCCCATCCTATATAAGGAAGGGTCATAAGTCCTGCGAAAAACGACCTTGTAACGACGGCTCTTGAAGAAGCTACGGCGAATATCTCATCGGTTACGGCAAATCCGAATATCCATTTCCATATCCCCTTAAATTTAGGGTCCAGTTTCTGAGAAAGGGAGATGGACATGAAAGAATATCTTACATTTATCGTAAGCTGGGAAATCAGCATGGAGATATACTGGCCGGGGATCAGCATTCCCTGTATCCCGGCAAATTGTCCCGCGCTCGTTAAGGTTGTCATGGATATGATAACGGCCTGATAAGGCTTAAGTCCATAGCTTACGGCCATGATGCCAAAGGCAAAGGATACGGAAAGATAACCCAGTCCAATGGGAATGCCGCTTTTTAAGCCGTCTAAATATCTGGAATAGGAGTTTTTGCTCATGACTTACTCCTTAAAGAAACGGCATTTGCTGCTGACCTTCTTCTTGAATCGGTCTGGGCTGCATAATGCTTTCTTGTGGTATTTACATCCTTATG
>DMCJ01000160.1 GCA_003446735.1 Lachnospiraceae bacterium
GGACTACGTAACCATCCCGGAGGACGTCGCCGGTCTCATAAACAGATTTAACAATGACGATCTCAAAGCCCTCCTTAAGGAAGACACAAAGATCGTCAATTTAAACGGCATATCAAACACGGACCTGAAGCTTAAGTACGGTGCCCCAAACATAAATATACTCTCCGAGTATGATAAAAATTTTGAGACCCTCGTAAAAGGTCTCCAGGAGATGGTATCAGAGGAGGCAGGCGATACATTTAATACCGATGAAAAAACAGCCATCCTCGAATTTGCCACCGATATCCATACGGACATATCGGCCTCATACGAGACCCTGGCCGTAATCTACAAGGATACCGGCAGAGATGCCAAAATCCACTCCCTGATTAAAAAAGCCGAGAGCATCAAAAATATCAGAGGCCCCAGAATCATAGAGAAGCTGAATGCAATCCTTGAAACTAACTGAATTACTGTAGATTTACCTTTTTATTCATTATCAATGCCGTGATCATATAATATATGGCAACGATTATCAGTGTATTGATGAGTGAAATCAAATTCAGCCGTCTCATGACATTGCCGGCTGTAATACGGAAAAAGATCATCACTAATGAGACCGGATTTGTATCAGGGACAAAGAGTACAGATATCAGACCCGTTATGATCATCTCACCGATTCTGAGGAAAAAGCTCCATGCCACTGCCATTCCGATCTTGTGTTTATTTGAAAGCTGACCGAGAGACAGACATGCAAATATATAGAGATACAGCCTGATCGGAATGAGGAACAGATTTATGATCGGCAGTATCAGTTCATATAAAATATCATCGCAGTTTTCGATGTAATCTCCTATAAATCTGAACAGATCCATAAAGTCATTGCTTTTCTCAACAAAGCATATGTATCCCCATGCACATGGTACAATCACGAAAACTGTCACGATCGACCAGATGACATATGTGATGAGTTTTCCGTTTAATATACTGAATTTGCTGACAGGTAGTGTCATCGTCAGATATCCCTGATTGGAATATACAGACTGATAAAACCTCTGACACAGCAGTACGAGTATTATGACAAAAGCTGCCG
This sequence comes from Lachnospiraceae bacterium, assembly GCA_003446735.1. Classification (GTDB taxonomy): domain Bacteria; phylum Bacillota; class Clostridia; order Lachnospirales; family Lachnospiraceae; genus UBA2882. Next base: position 1,073 of record DMCJ01000160.1, read on the forward strand.
TCAGTGATACGACGAGGACCAGCATGGATATACCTAAAATGATCCTGAATATATCGGTAGCTGTTCCATTAAGGTCTATGTCCTCCAGATTAAAGCTCACCATAGCCACAAGCAGCGATATGATCATGATCGCATACATACCGCATATCTTTTTCCAGGTAGCTCTGAATTCATGTTTTATTATTTTTCCTAACATGCGAACACCTCCCTGAAGTACATATCAACGGTCTTTCCGTGTTTAGATCTGATCTCATCCACCGTAGAATGAAGGATCACGCTTCCGTATTTAAGGAAGACGACTTCATCTAAGATATTCTCGATATCCTGGATAAGATGTGTACATATAAGAAGTGTTGCCTCGGGATTGTAATTGTTAATGATCGTTCTGATTATATAGTCCCTTGCCGCAGGATCTACGCCTGCAATGGGCTCATCTAAGATATAAAGGCTCGCGTCGCGGCTCATGACTAAGATCAGCTGAACCTTTTCCTTTGTTCCCTTTGAAAGCGTCTTAAGCTTTGCATTTACCGGGATATTTAAATTCTGAAGCATCATAAGCGCTCTTTCCGGCTTAAAATCGGAATAGAAATCGGTAAAGAATTCGATAAGGCTCTTAACGTCATTCTGAGCTTCTAAATAAGTACGCTCGGGAAGATAGGATATTACAGACTTACTCTCTACTCCGGGCTTTAATCCGTTTATAAACACATCTCCCGACGTAGGAGTTAAAAGTCCGTTTATGAGCTTTATAAGAGTCGTCTTTCCGCTTCCGTTAGGCCCTAAGAGACCTACGATGTGGCCTTTATTTAATGTAAGATTAAAATTATTAAGGACCGGGATGCCGCTTACGTATGATTTGCAAAGATTTCTGCATTCAAGCAGAGGCATGTTCTCATTCATCTGTATTTCCCCTTTTTATGTATTCTGCCGTTTCCTTTAAAGCCTGATCTTTTGTAAAGCCGATATCTTTCATGTTCTGAAGGAATCTTGCTATGATATCGTCTTTTCTGCTATCGCCGGATCTCTTTATATCCGAGATATTTTCACTTACGATCCTTCCGTTGGTACTGTCTGTAACTATAAGCCCCATCTCTTCAAGATCGTGCATGGAACGCTGGACCGTATTGGGATTGACCCCCGCGGACGCGGCGATATCCCGGACCGAAGGCAGCCTGCTTCCGGGCTTGTAATCACCCGAGAGGATCTGACCCTGCAATATCTCCGCAAGCTGCAGATAAATGGGTCTGTCATTATCAAATAACCACGCCATATAATATACCACACTTTCTTTTATTATTAAACAGTATCAGACAACGTTTAAGATAAGTTTAAGGTAAGGTTAAGATATGGGTCGTTGTATTACTGTCGTAATACAGTGTAGCACACGATGTAGTAAAAAGCAACAATCATAAAACTATATTCTTAATAAAATAAAAGGAAAAGATTACGGAATAAAACTATATTGATAAACGAAAGATTGGCAAAAAAATAACCCCTAAACGCAACCGAGCCACGAGTTATTACTCGCGGCCCACCTGCTTGTGTAAAAGGGGAATTCTTCCGGAATTCTGCTTATAAGCATGTTCGACTCTCATCGAACAAGTTCAGTATATAACAATATTGATGATAAATCTATATCTATAATAACTGCAAATAAAAATATATTGACTTGATTATCTTATAACCCCCATTGCTTCGGTGATATTCTGTACGAAAATTAGACTTATATCACTCGAAGAATTGATAATCTTTTTATTCGCAGCGGGAAGAACGACCGTTTTATAGCCGAGTTTCTTTGCTTCATCAATCCTTTTTGCCGCTCCGGAAACGCCTCTTACTTCTCCGGAAAGTCCGACCTCTCCGAATATGATCATATCATCCGGAACGGGAACATTCCTAAAGCTCGAACATATCGCCATAACGACGGCAAGGTCAGTGGAAGGCTCCGTTACTTTTATACCTCCGGCAAAATTCACATATGCATCTTCTCTTGAAAGATTCATGCCTGCTCTTTTTTCCATTACGGCTATAAGCAGGTTTAATCTGTTAAAATCAAGTCCCGTTGCGCTCCTCCTGGGGATCTGGAAGCTCGAATCACCGATGAGCGCCTGAACTTCCATGAGCATCGGCCTCGTGCCTTCCATCGTACATGTCACCACGGATCCGCTCGCATTTGCGGGCTTTCCGCTTATCATGAATTCGGAAAGGTTCTTTACTTCGATAAGGCCCTCTTCGCACATCTCAAAAACGCCGACTTCGTTGGTAGAGCCGAATCTGTTCTTGACTCCCCGAAGCATCCTGTAGATATCCTGCTTATCTCCTTCAAAATAAAGAACGGTATCCACCATGTGCTCAAGTACGCGGGGACCGGCCACCATGCCTTCTTTTGTAACATGTCCTATGATAAGGATGGAGATGTTCTCTTCCTTTGCAAGTCGCATTAAAGTGACCGTCGACTCCCTTACCTGGGATACGCTTCCGGGAACCCCGTCAAGTGAAGGATCGGCCATTGTCTGTATAGAATCGATAACGCAAAGAGCGGGCTTTTCCTTTTTAAGGACTTCCTCTATGAGCGAAAGATCGGTCTCGCAGAGGAGCTTAAAAGAATCCTTAAACTTTCCTATGCGGTCTGCGCGAAGCTTTATCTGAGATAAGGATTCTTCGCCCGATATGTAAAGAACATCCTCTTTTTCCGATAAAAGGCGGCATACCTGTAATAAAAGGGTGGATTTCCCTATTCCGGGATCTCCGCCCACTAATATCAGAGAGCCGGGGACGATACCGCCTCCCAGCACTCTGTCAAATTCACCTATACCGGTAACAAACCGTTTGTCTTTTTCACCGGATATCTCCGTGATCGTAACGGGCTTTGCTTCATTATGTCTTATCACGGACTTTGAGGACTTTTTATTCCCCGTAACTATCCTCTCTTCGGTAAAGCTGTTCCAGCTCTTGCATGCCGGGCACTGGCCCTGCCATTTGGAAGATTCATATCCGCATTCCTTGCAGAAGAAAGCCGTCTCCTTAGCTTTTGCCAAGAATTATACCTCCTTAACCCTTACGGAAACCTCGCCCATATCGGCAAGCTCAACGCTGAGACTTAATTTTCCGCCAAGTCCGGTCTTCATCTTTCCGGAGCTTGCGCCCTGAACGAAAACCTCATATTCGGTATCATCCTTAAGTCCCAAAGTGATCTGGGCATCTTCATTACCTTCGACCTTAAAGCTCATTCCGTCTTTTTCTTCTTTAAAGCCGTTTACACTGGTGCCGGGTACGGATTCGTATAAGAAGCCGCCGTCTTTCTCCAGCTTAGTCATTGTAGAAAAGGTCTTAACCTTGTAGGAAGCTCCTCCGTGAGGAAAGTCCTCTTTCTTTGCCTTGTCCTTAAGTGTGTGATTGCCGAAGCTTAAGCTTCCGTCCGACTCGGTCTTTAAAAGATCTTCAACTACTGCCATTTGTTTTCCCTCCGTTTGGTTTGAATATAACCTTTTTATCATGAGCGGTGGCACTGACCTTATCCCCCGCTTTTATACTGCCTGATAATATCTCCTCGGAAAGTGCATCCTCCACCTCGGTCTGCAAGGCTCTCTTTAAAGGCCTTGCGCCCATCTTCGGGTCGGAGAAATTCTTTACAAGGTAATCCTTAAGTGTTGCCGTAAGGGTAAGATCTATACCCATCTGGTTCTTACAACGATTTGTCAGGTTCTTTGCAAGAAGAGTTATTATCTTCTTCATATCGTCGTCTGTAAGCTGATGGAAGACCATGATCTCGTCTATCCTGTTGATGAATTCGGGCTTAAAGAGCTTCTTTACCTCTTCCATAACGCCGTTTTTCATCTTTTCATAATCCTGCTTGGCTGTGGTAGATACGGCAAAGCCTAAATTCTTGGGCTCTACTATCCTCTGGGCTCCCGCGTTTGAAGTCATTATGAGGATCGTGTTCTTAAAGTTTACTTTACGCCCTTTTGAGTCCGTTATATGTCCCTCATCGAGTACCTGGAGCAGAATATTAAATACATCCGGATGAGCCTTTTCGATCTCGTCAAAAAGGACAACGGAATAAGGATTCCTTCTTATCTTCTCGGATAACTGACCTCCGTCGTCATGTCCTACATATCCGGGAGGGGAACCTATCATCTTTGCTACCGAATGAGGCTCCATATATTCGCTCATATCCACTCTTATAAGAGCCTGCTCGCTTCCGAACATAGCCTCTGCAAGGGCTTTTGAAAGCTCCGTCTTACCTACGCCCGTAGGACCTAAGAAAAGGAACGAACCTATGGGACGGTTGGGATCGGCAAGGCCTACCCTTCCCCTTCTCATCGCACGGGATACCGCGGAAACGGCCTCTTCCTGGCCGATAACTCTCTTATGGAGAATCTTTTCAAGCTTAAGTAATCTCTCGCTTTCCTTTTCGGCAAGCTTGCTTACCGGGATCTTGGTCCACATGGATACAACATCGGCGATCTCATTTTCGGTAACGACCATGGATCTGTCGGAAAGCTTCTTTTCGTGTCTGTCCTTAATCCTTTTGTATTTCTTTACAAGCTCATCCTGTTTTACCTTTATCTCATGAGCCTGGGTGAAAGCTTCGAATTTGAAGGATCTTTCTATCTGAAGATCCATCTTTCTTATCTCTTCCTCTAATTCCCTGCATTTTTCGGGAAGCGATAATTCCTTAAGCCTCATGGCCGCTGCCGCTTCGTCTATAAGATCTATCGCCTTATCGGGAAGGTTTCTGTCATTTATGTATCTTGCCGAGAGCTTAACGGCCGCCTCTACAGCCTCATCGGAGATCGTAACGTCATGATGCTCTTCGTATTTATGCTTTATACCTTTTAATATATCTATGGCTTCGCTGGCTGTAGGCTCTTCTACCGTAACGGGCTGGAAACGCCTCTCAAGCGCAGCATCTTTTGCAAGATACTTCCTGTATTCCTCGATGGTCGTAGCTCCTATCATCTGAAGCTCGCCTCTTGCAAGAGAAGGCTTTAATATATTTGAGGCATCAATAGCTCCTTCTGCCCCGCCTGCTCCTATTATGGTATGGATCTCATCAAGAAAAAGGATGATATTTCCGGATTCGATGACCTCGTTTATGACCTTTTTGATCCTCTCCTCGAATTCACCTCTGTATTTGCTTCCGGCTACCATCGCGGATAAGTCTAAGGTCACGACTCTCTTTTTGGCTATGGTCGGAGGCACCTCGCCCTTTGCTATCCTTATGGCAAGGCCCTCTGCTATCGCAGTCTTTCCGACTCCGGGTTCACCGATAAGGCAGGGGTTATTCTTTGTCCTCCTGCTTAAGATCTGGATAACGCGAAGGATCTCGCTCTCCCTGCCGATTATCGGATCTAACATATCATCGGCAGCAAGCGCGGTTAAGTCCCTGCTGTACTGGTCTAAAGTTTTGGTGGGATTGTTTCTCTTGCGGGGATTGAGATCATCCTTTGCTATCATGGGATCTACGCCCATCGCACTTATCGTATCCATGTAAAGCTTCTGGATATTGACGGAAAGCGTAAGAAGCATCCTTATGGCAACATTGTCCCCGCCTCTTAATATGGCAATAAGAAGATGTTCGGTGCCCGTCTTTTTGGCCTTAAAGCGCTTTGCCTGCCTGTCGGCATCCCCTAAGACTTCCTCAGCCCTCGGGGAAAAGCCCTCGCGGTCTAAGACCCCGACCTTTCCGGCGGGCGGAATGAGCTCGTCTATAAGGTCGGTTATCTTTTCCTCGGTAACACCGTATTTATTTAATATCTTGCTCGCAACACAGCCCTTTTCTCCGATAAGTCCGAGAAGGATGTGTTCGGTACCGACATAATTCTGTCCGGATACACCGGCTATGCTCTTTGCCTTATTCAGAGCTTCCTTGGCATGCTCCGTATATGACATCTTTAATCCTCCTCATCGGGATTTAGAAAATCAAATTCAAAATCATCATCAAGGATATCTCCCGACTCCCTTGCAAGATTTATCATCTGAAAGGATGATTCCCTTCTGGGATTGGGACGTACGGTCCTTGTCTTTCTGGCCTGTTCCTTTATCTGTCTTGCCTCTCTTATGGGGCCTGTGACAGAGCGGGACTTCTTTTCGGTCCCTCCCGTCTCTTCATCTATATCGTAGATATCGGGATCGACCCTGTTTGCATTAACATTTCCGGGTGTTACCTGCCTTGCTATTCCCTTCTGGGAGGACTGGCTTGTAACAGGCCTGCTGCTTGCGGGTCTTTCGATCTTTATCTCATCATCTCCGGTCTCCGGAAGGATGATATTGGTATTCGTATGGTAAATAGAACCGGTATGTGTAACTACGGGAGGTCTCTCGCTTGTTGTTTCGCTTCGGCTCCTGATGCTTCCTGTATTAGCGGACATGCCGGCAGTCGTTCTCTGAATGCTTCCCGTAGCGCGGGTCGCGCTCGAAGGTGCTGCGGCAGAGCCGGTAACAGGTCTTTGCGCACCTGATACGGGCCTTTGCGCCCCGCCTGCAGGCCTTTGAACATTTCCGCCCTGCGTGGGAATGCTTCCCGTTACGCGGGGAACGGATCCTGTAGTCCTTGGAATGGAAGCTGTCGCTGTCGTTCTGGGGATGCTTCCCGTTACTTTCGGTATCCTCTCCGTAGTCTGGGGAACTTTAGTCATGCTTCCTGTACCCTGAAGGGATCCCGTGGCTCTTATCTGGGTACGGGGTGTCCTTACGGGAGGAATGGAAAGGTCGTCATCATCCTCAAGATCGTCAAGATCAAGTAAAGGCATATCATCCTCGGAAGCTCTTGAAAGGGCTCCGTATCTCTCGGATTTCTTTACCCTTCTCTTTTCTCCGCCCTTGGCATCGGCCTTTACTTTAGTCTTATCCTCGGGAATTAAGACATCATCTTCTTCCTTTGCCTTTCTTTCTCTTTCCTTACGTCTTTCTTCTCTCTTTTTCCTCTTCTCTTCCTCGGCATGATCATCATAGCCTTCTTCCTTAAGTTCTCTGTTCTTAAGGATGAGATTGATTATCGCAAATACTGCGATAAGGAGTAAAACGCCGAGTACGCACATGATCGCAAATCTGGTATGTGCGACTCTTTTATATTTGAAATAGGATTCATCAAGGTCTGATGAGGTATCTCTTTCAACATATCTTTGATATGTATCTTCGACTATATCGTAAAGGTAAAAGCCCTGAGCGCCGTTTTCGTTCATCGCGTATATAAGGTAGAATTCGGGCTCCTCGTCAAGTTCCGATACATCTACCGGTGTCTCGTTTTCCTTAAGAGCCTTTTCAATCTCGGCCTCAGTCTGCTCGCCTTCGCTTCCGATCACGGTCCTTCCGGTAAGCTCCGTATAGATATATGCGGGGATTACCGTATAATCGAGGGGAAGATAAGTTCCGGTATAGTTATAGGGGATCTTCTCCTGAGCTTCGTATCTGATAGGGATTATGTATTTTCCGTTCTTACCCGTTATCGGATAAAAATCATAGAAAGTATCGGTATCTGCGTAATATATCCTGAACGCCGCATTATTGCCGTCTCCCGCGGTAAGATACAAGAGTCTTAATCCACCTGTGGGGCTGTATGCGCTCTCTACGCTGTTTCCTTTGTACATGTAGCTTTCTTTGGTAAATCCTGCGGGTACTTCCGCGGTAAAAGACGGCTGGATAAGGAATGTAGAATAAATGCCGTCTCCGCCTACGCTTATAGTTCCGTCGGGATTGGGCATAACCGTCTCTCCGGCAGGTGTACCTTCGGCAACACTGCCTTCTGCAGCGCCTACATTAAGGGCATCTACGCCTCCTACAGATGTTGAAGTATCTCCCGAAGCGGGAGCAGCGTCAGTTGTGGGAGCGGTAGAAGTTCCTGCCTCAACCGTTTCCGTTGCCGCGCCTCTGTTGATCGCGATATTGTATGTCGTGGTACTTCCGTCAGTTCCTTTTACGGTAATGCTTGCCTTGTTCGTACCTTTTTTAAGATTCTTAAATCCGCTTGCGCTCTCAACCTTAGCGGATGCGTCAAGAAGCGAACATGTAACGTTTACAAGCTCGGTATCTTCGGTAACATCCACTGTATAAGCCGTTACTTCCGGAGAGAATGCGGGCTTCATGCTTCCGGGAGTTATATCAAGTGTCTTAAGTCTGGATGCTTCGCTTCCTGCCTTGGTAACAGCAGCGCCCGTTCCTACGGATATCTCTTTTTCCGCAGTGGCAACGCTTCCGTCGGAAGAAATGGCTCCTTCGGCGGATATCCTGGTGATACCGTCAGCCTTTCCGTCAAAGGTCAGCTTCGCACTTGCGGCACTTATGACTATTCCGTCTTCGGTCTCTTCGTATGTCTGATCGCATCCCGTAAGAGTAAGAAAATTCTTATCAAAGCTTACCTTTATCGCGGGGTCGTCACTGTCGGCCCCCTCACTTGCAAGGTTCACAACGACTTCTCCGCCGACAGCTACGGTATCCGTTCCGCTGTCCACGGTAAGCGTGGCTGCATATATATCCTTTGTAAATATCACCCCGGCAAAGATTACCGCAGATATGATCACTTTTACCAGACTCTTTTTCATGACCTACTCCTTTTACGCCTCGTCTATCGCTTTTCCTATATCATGGCGCATGTATTTATTCTTAAAATCTATCTTTTCCGTTTCTTTATAAGCCTTGCTCCTGGCCTGCTTAAGATCGCTTCCAAGTGCGGTAACGCCAAGGACTCTTCCGCCGTTTGTAAGGATCCTGCCGTTTTCAAGCTTTGTACCTGCATGGAATACAAATGCATCATCCCTTCCTTCAAAGCTCTCAAGGCCGCTTATCTCAAAGCCTTTTTCGTATGAAACGGGATATCCCTCGCTCGCAAGCACGACGCAGACAGCCGCATTATCCTCAAATTCAAGCTCTATATCGGAAAGCGTTCCGTCTATGCAGGCTTCTACCACATCAAGAAGATCCGTCTTCATCCTCGGGAGTACTACCTGGGCTTCGGGATCTCCGAAACGGGCATTGTATTCAAGGACCTTGGGACCGTCACTGGTTAACATAAGTCCGAAGAAGATAACTCCTTTAAATTCCCTTCCTTCCTTTGCCATCGCATCAACGGTAGCCTGATATATGTTCTTTTTACAGAATTCATCAACTTCCTTTGTATAGAAAGGACTCGGGGAGAATGTACCCATTCCGCCGGTATTAAGGCCGGTATCGTTATCTCCCGCCCTCTTATGATCCTGGGCGGAGCTCATTATCTTTATCGTCTTTCCGTCCGTAAATGTAAGTACGGATACTTCTCTTCCCGTCATGAACTGCTCAACGACCATTTTGTTTCCGGAATCGCCGAACTTCTTATCAAGCATTATCTCCTTAACTCCGTCTAATGCTTCCTTTTCATTCTGACAGATTAAAACGCCCTTTCCTAAGGCAAGTCCGTCGGCTTTAAGTACCGTGGGATATGAAGCACTCTTAAGATATTCTATCGCTTTGTCGGCATCATCAAATGTCTCGTATGCTGCCGTGGGTATGTTGTATTTCTTCATAAGCTCCTTGGAAAAAGCCTTGCTTCCTTCAAGGATGGCCGCGTCCTTCTTGGGTCCGAAGCACCTTATCCCCGCATCTGAAAGCACATCGACAAGGCCGCCTACGAGCGGATCATCGGGCGCAACGAAAACAAGATCGATCTTATTTTCCTTTGCAAAATCCCTTATCTTTTCAAATTCCATGACCCCGATGGGCACACACTCTGCTATCTGCGCGATACCGCCGTTACCGGGTGCACAGTATAACTTCTCTATCCTTTTATTCTTTAAAAGACTCTTTGCTATGGCATGCTCTCTTCCGCCGCCGCCGACTATAAGTACTTTCATGAACTCTTCCTTTCAGAACTTTTCGTTATTTGCTATCTTATCGATCACCGCCGGCAATATCACCCATTCTGCCTGCTCCATTATCCTTTTCTGGAGGACTTCGGGCGTATCACCTTCTAAGACTTCGACCGCTTTCTGCATGAGTATCGGGCCTGTATCCGTACCCTTATCCACTATATGGACAGTGGCTCCGGAAACTTTAACACCTCTTTTAAGAGCCGCTTCATGGACCTTAAGTCCGTAATATCCCTTTCCGCAGAAGGAAGGGAT
>DMCJ01000027.1 GCA_003446735.1 Lachnospiraceae bacterium
TTATCTGCACCGGTTCCCAGGCCGAATACGGAGTTGTTCCTCCCAAAGAGACAGCCTTCGAAGACCGTGTATGCGATCCGTTTTCCGCATACGGAAAGGCCAAGGTAAGAGCCTGCAATGAAACCAAAAAGCTGGCCTCTGAACTTGGCATTGATTGGATATGGGGGCGCATCTTTTCTCTTATAGGAAAATACGAGCCTTCGGGCCGTATGCTTCCCGACCTTTATCATACTCTTAGATCCGGAAAAGATATGCACCTTTCTTCATGCAGACAAAACTGGGACTATCTTGATGTCCACGATGCCGCAGATGCGCTGATCGCCCTTATGGAAAAAGGCCATGGCGGCGAGATATATAACATAGCAAACGGGGATTATAAACCGCTTAAAGAATTTACGGACGAGCTTCGCGGCATTCTTGCAAAAAGGGCTGATGAAATGTCTAAAGACAATGATGGTAAAGCAGCCGTCTTAATCGATGGACACATTGGAAATATCATATACGGAGAAGATCCCGATCCTTTTGTGTCACTGCAGCCTTCGGTAGAAAAGCTTAAACGTGACACCGGCTTTACGCCGCGCCGTGATTTCAGCTTTTCCTTAAGATCGTACGATATGTGACAGGGACGGTTCCCTGCCACACGATATACTTCGATATACTTCGATATACTTTGATATACTTTTAAAATCTCGATATACTTTGATATACTTTGATATACTTTTATTTCAAATTTTGTCGAAATCAGCTGATGTGATATAGTATTAATGTGACAAGGGAAACGTCCCCCTGTCACATAGTCCAATTTATCCGGAGGTTAACATGTTTGAGAATTTGACGGAAGCAGAGGCACGAAAAGAAATCCTTACTCTGGTAGGCGAATATGCTGAAAAATACCACAAGAAGAAGGAATACGAAGATGGCGACCGTATTCCCTACGCCTCACGCGTATATGACAAAGAGGAAATGCTTAATCTCGTGGATTCCTCGCTTGAATTCTGGCTGACTTCCGGAAGGTATACCGATGAATTTGAAAAAAGCTTCGCTGAATATCTGGATGTTAAATACTGCTCTTTGGTTAACTCAGGGTCGTCTGCAAACCTCCTTGCCTTTATGTCGTTAACCTCTCCTCTTTTAAAGGATCGCGCAGTAAAGAGAGGCGATGAAGTCATTACTGTTTCCGCGGGCTTCCCGACTACGATATCGGCGATCATTCAGTATGGGGCCATTCCCGTTTTCGTTGACATGACCATACCTCAGTACAATATAGACGTTACGATGCTTGAAAATGCCCTTTCTGATAAGACAAAAGCCGTGATGATCGCTCACACGCTTGGCAATCCCTTCGATATAAGCGCTGTTAAGGCATTTTGTGACGAGCACGGGCTTTGGCTTATCGAAGATAACTGCGACGCCTTAGGCAGCGAATATACGCTTGATGGGGTCACAAAAAAGACCGGGACATTCGGCGATATCGGGACTTCAAGTTTCTATCCTCCCCATCATATGACCATGGGCGAAGGCGGTGCCGTTTATACAAATGATCCTCTGCTTAACAAGATCATCCGCTCGATCCGCGACTGGGGACGGGACTGCGTATGTCCTTCAGGTCGGGATAATCTCTGCGGCCATCGTTTTGACGGGCAGTATGGCGAGCTCCCCAAAGGATACGACCACAAATATGTTTATTCGCATTTCGGATATAATTTAAAAGCAACAGATATGCAGGCTGCAGTCGGTTGTGCCCAGCTGAAAAAGATCGATTCATTTACATCAAGAAGACGCGAGAATTTTAAATCTTTATACGACGGACTGTCGGATCTTTCCGACAAACTGATCCTTCCAAAGGCCTGTCCTTCTTCTGCTCCAAGCTGGTTCGGATTTCTTATCACATGTAAGGAATCAGGTCTTAAAAACAGGATTGTTAAACATCTGGAGGATAACGGCATACAGACCCGTATGCTCTTTGGCGGAAATATGTTAAAGCAGCCATGCTTTGCGGAAATGAAAGCCTCCGGCGAGGGCTATCGTGTGATCGGCGACCTGCCCGTAACAGACCGTATAATGGAGGACACCTTCTGGATAGGCGTTTATCCCGGCATGACCGCGCCCATGATCGATAAGATGGTCCGCGTCATTCACGAGGCTGTAGTTAACTGATATATCAGGACTTCTTTTTCCCACGAATCAGCCTCTTCTCTAAGCCACTTTATCGCTTCTTCGACGTCAAGTAAAAAACCTTGACCCAGGATATTATACATTTTATCATAGGAACCACTAAATGGTTTTGCTGTAGCAAATTTTACGTTTCTTTCTAACCCCATTTGCCTGTTGACAGAATAATTTGCCGTCAGGAGCGATCTTCCGTTATCAAATATCGGTGCAGGTCTGAAGCCGTCAGGCGAATGGATAAGCGCGATATTATTTAAGTGTCTATCCTCATTTAATATTAGCCTGTCTAATGTAATAAGTTTAGATAAATAATCTTGCAGATCCACGGCAGTACTCTTTTCAACAAATTCAAGAACATATTTTATTCTGTCTTCTATATCATCATACTCATATATTACCTTTGACAGATCAACTCCATATTCATTGTAATAAAGTCTGTATATGGTTATGAGATTTTCATCCTCTGACAAAAAGTCTTTACTCCGACACCCCGGCATATCATTTATCTTACCTTGCTCGTAAATAACATATTCATCCTTCTTAAGATCCGAAAAAGTAAGCAACTTAGAACAAAGGTATTCACATAATCCCTCATCACCATCTCGATTTAACTTATACCAATATCCACCCTTTTTATATTTTACCTGAGTTCCTTCTGAGGTCCCGGTTTGAGATACTATGTAGTTTTTACTTAATCTGATTTCAAACATATCTACCTCACAAGAACATCTTTTGCACAGAGCATTTCCCCGGGAAATCTGATCCAAAGATAGTCATTATATGACACGCCATGTGTTTTGCGTACTATGTCAAGAGGTCTGTAACCGGTTAATCCGAGGTGTTTGAGTTTCTCAGGTGTATCACTTCTTTCTTCTTCGAAACATCTGAGCTTTAAAATCTCGTTTAATTGATCTCTGGTTATACTATCGCTGCAAAAGATCTGCTTAACAGGATGGATTATATATCTTGAAACATGAACTCTGTTACCTTTGACCGAAACTCTTGCTGATAATTCATCCTTCCACATGACCTCAAATGAATAATCTTCAAGCTCATGTTTCCGTATCTTATCGAGTTCTTTTATGTTCTTTTGCAAAACATCTTTTAGAGCTGACAGTTCCTCATGTCTTTTTAAAAGTTCCTGTCTTCTGGATATCTTTAGTTCCTCTTTTGCCGCGGCACCGGGAGCAAATCTGCATATACATTTGCTTTTTATCTTATTTCCCTCTCGCCATTGCTCGTAATAATACTTGTTTCCCCTTATCGTTTTGACGACAAGCGTACTGTAATAACGCCCCAGATGATCGAGTTCCCTGTCTAT
>DMCJ01000228.1 GCA_003446735.1 Lachnospiraceae bacterium
TCTCCGCCCTCGTAATTCCAGCTTTCTTCGAACCTTTCGGATATCTCCTTTGCCAGTTCCTCCGGGTTTAATGATACGAGCAGAAATGACTCGGGGCCGGGACGATATATCTGATATCTGGATAAGACCGTACGAAGGTATTCCGCAACGGGCTTCATGAGCATATCGGGATCTGAAGTAAATGCGGCTTTCTTGGCGTATTCGGTATCTTCGATCCTTAAGCAAAGGACAGCAAATTTCCTTCTCATCTTAAAGAAATTGTTAAGATCCATTCGAAGTGCGCCCCTGTTATAGGTCTTAAGGACCGCATCGATCCTGTCGTCCTCTTTTTCTATCGAAAACATGATGCCAAGGAGCGCAAACGCTTCCATCTGAAGCTCGATCTGCACTTCCTTGAAAAACAGCTGTACAAGGACTCCGGTTATTACAAGTACAAATGAAAATGTAAGTGAATATTTCCTTCGCTCATTGATCGCCGACCAGTAGTAGAATATCGAGAAAACGGCAAGAACGAAATAGAGGGCGGAACTTATATATATGACCGACTCTCCCCAGTTACGGTTAAATACGGCATCTTCTCCGTAATAAAAAACCCATTTTGTAAACGGGTTGGTGCAGATTGCGATCTCCGAAATAAAAAAGGGTATAAGGGTCACAACATGCTTTCCCAGGCCCTTATCTCTGTCAAGCGCACCTATTACCCTTCTGACATACATGTAAAAGAGCGGCGCAAGAAATGAATGTGATGAAAAATATAATATATGGGATGCAAATGAGAGCTTATAATAAAAGTCCGACACCGTTCTTAAGGGCTCGAGACCTATGCATGCTATAGCGGCAAGCCCGCTTATGAGCACATCAAATAAAATGAGTGTAAATACCTTGTTCTGGGTCTTGTCGGTATTTCCCTCTATAAGATTAAATACGATCGCCATCAGCGTTACGCTGACGGCAACTATATGAAAAGATGTACTTCTTATGAACTCAAGCAGCATATTCCCCTCTTTTACAATGCGCTCTTAATATCATCCTTCATCGCAAGTACCGCCTGCCTTGAAGCCTTGGCATATTCCTTCTCGGTAAATCTGTCTTTATAATCATCACTCTTATATGCGGCGATTATGCCTCTTGAGGAATTGATGATGGCACCGGATCCGTCCTTATCGAAGAAAGCCTTAAGATCCGATCCCTTTCCTCCCTGTGCTCCGTAGCCGGGCACTAAGATAAATGTCTTTTTCATCAGCTTTCTTAAAGCCATTCCCATCTCGGGATAGGTCGCACCCACAACGGCGCCTACATCATTATATTTCTCTCCTGGAACCTCAGCTCCCCATTTTTCCACCATTTCACCCACATGCTCGTATAAGGGCCTTCCGTCTATGATCCTGTCCTGGAATTCCCCGCTTGAAGGATTTGATGTTTTGACAAGGACGAATATTCCCTTGTCATACTCCTTGCAGGCATCCACAAAGGGCTTTACGCCGTCGGTGCCAAGGTAAGGATTTACGGTAACAAAATCCTCATCAAAAGGTGCAAATGTATTTTTACCTATCTCTATCTTTCCGATATGACCTGTTGCATAAGCGGCTGATGTGGATCCTATGTCTCCTCTTTTTATATCGCCGATCACGATAAGGCCTTTTTCCTTACAGTATTTAACAGTCTTTTCAAAAGCGATAAGGCCGGGTATTCCGAACTGCTCATACATGGCTATCTGGGGCTTTACCGCAGGTATAAGATCATAAACCTCATCCACTATCCCCTTGTTAAACTGCCATACGGCTTCGGCGGCTCCCTCTAAGGTTTCGCCCTTTTCCTCAAAAGCCCGGTCTTTGATGAATTCCGGTATGAATTTAAGATTGGGGTCAAGTCCCACTACTATCGGAGCGTCTTTTTTCTGTATCTCGTTAATAAGCCTGTCGATCATCTTTCTACCTCTTTTCCCGCTTTTATCTTGTCTGTAAGAATGTACTTTCCCTTAAGGCTTCCGGATCGTCCGGATAAGCTAAACGGTATTCGTTCATAAGTGCTTTCGCACTCTCGAAATCACCGTTTTTTTCATATGCGACTATCCTGTTATAGGAAAGTGCCTGCTTCATCGAAGGATCATTTAATTCAAGCCCTGTTTCAAATGCCAGTATAGCTCCCTGGGCATCGCCGGCTGCAAGCTTGCTTAAGCCGAGCTGATTGTAGATAAGGGCATTTGAAGGGTTCTTTGTAAGATATTCCGAATAAAGTACTCCGGCATAATTCGAATCCCCGAGCATCTCGTATGTACGTCCTAACATATATACGATATCCGCCTGCTTATCCCTCTCTTCCTGCTTTGCGCTCTCTAAATGATTCCTCGCATCGTCATACTGACCGAGCCTGAAAAAGATAAGTCCCTGCTCATATTCGCTCAGGGCCTTTTCGTCATTTAACATGGAATCCAGATATTCTCTTCCCTTATCCGCATATCCGTAAGCGGCAAGCACATCATAGATATTAAATTTCATCTCATGATCGTCGGATGTATAGGAAAGGGCTTTTTCAAAATGATAAATACCGCTTTCATAATCGCCCTCGGATATCGCGATAACGCCTCTTTCATAGTGGGCAAGGTCGTTCTTTTCATCGCTTTCTATTATCGCATCAAGGAGCTTTGCGGCTTCATCGGGACGTGAACTCTTAAAATATGCGGTAGCCATGTAGAAGTTTATATCCCTCTCAAGGTCGCCCGCGAAGATCCCTCCGTTTGAAAGGGCATTTTCAAATGCGTTTAGGGCATTGTCATAATCGGCCATTCCAAGGTATGCAAGCCCCAGGCCTCTGTAGGCAAGCTCTAAGTTCTCTCCTTCTTCGACAGCCTTATTAAAGCTCTCGACTGCTGCCGGATAGTCAGACTCCGCTATCTTGTTAAAACCCAGGGTGGAATTATCGCCTTCCTTTTTACCGCATGAAAAAAGGGCAAGCGTCATTATGATTAAAAGCGCTGAAAATACCGGCTTTTTATATGCTGTTTTTGTATTATGTAAACCTTTCGTCATTTTACAGTACCTTATCAAGGAAGCTCTTTGTACGTTCTTCCTTAGGGTTATTTAAAACTTCTTCGGGAGTACCCTCTTCCACGATGACGCCTTCGTCCATGAATATGACCCTGTCGGCCACCTCTCTGGCAAATCCCATCTCGTGCGTTACTATGACCATGGTCATGCCGCCCGAAGCAAGCTCCTTCATTACGTTTAATACTTCTCCTACCATCTCGGGATCTAAGGCCGAAGTAGGCTCGTCAAAAAGGATGATATCGGGATTCATCGCAAGGGCTCTGGCTATCGCAACTCTCTGCTTCTGACCGCCTGAGATCTGGGAAGGGAAATTATCGGCTTTGTCCGCCATCCCGACCCGCTCTAAAAGGCTCATGGCCTTTTCCTTTGCCTCTTCCTCAGTCATCTTCTTAAGCTTAACTGGCGCAAGTGTTATATTATCGAGCACGCTCTTATGAGGGAAAAGATTAAAATGCTGGAATACCATTCCTATGTTTTCCCTGACTTTGTTGATGTCGGTATCCTTACTCCTTATATCAACATCATCAACTATGATAGAGCCGCCGCTCGCTTCTTCGAGCGCATTTATGCATCTTAGAAATGTGGATTTTCCGCTTCCGGAAGGACCGATAAGTACAACAACCTCTCCTTCCTTAACTGTAAGACTCATATCTTTTATGACTTCGTTATCTCCAAAGCACTTCTTTAGATTCTTTATTTCCACTATGGTTCTTTTTGTATCACCCATGTCTTATCCGACTCTCTTTTCTTAAAAATTTTCCACCTTTTATCTTATCAAAAATGCCAACCTTGCGCAAGATATTTAAAGCCCTTATTCCACGCTCTTTAATGACTCCGTCATGCTTATCTTCTCTAATTTTCCGCCCATTATGAAATTGACGAAAAGCGTGAAGAATATGGTAAGAAGGATGCTGTAGACAAAGCTTATCCTTTTGATGCTGACCTTAAAAAAGACCATGTCAACAACTATCCTGGATATTACGTATCTGTGAAGAAGGATTCCGAGGAATAACCCCGCTATCGTGCCTAAGATCGTAAGGAAGATATTCTCCCTGAATACATAGGCCGAAGTCTCCCTCGGATAGAATCCGAGCACCTTTATCGTAGCTATCTCCCTTACGCGTTCGGTGATGTTTATGTTCGTAAGGTTATAAAGTACCACGAAAGAAAGGCCCGCGGAAGAAAAGATGACAAGCAGCACTATGTAATCAAGGCTCTTCATCATATTTCCTATCCTGTGCTTGAAATCCTCAAAGACATTTACATACGAAACGCTCTTAAGCTTTGAAAGCCCGGCCGTCACCTGATATACATCCGACACTTTGGAAACATTAAAATATGCAGCATTTACCTTATCTTCCGCTCTTTCTTCGGGAGATATCATCACATAGTTATATACATGGTTCTGAAAGATCCCGGTAACCTTAAGATCCATCTGCTCCATGTCCTCGTTGTTTAAATGTATCGTATCGCCTTTTTGAATGTCATAGCGCTTTGAAAGACTTACCGAGATTATGGCGCTTCCCTTTTTTGGAAGATCCACCCTGTCACCCTTTTCGTCCTTAAGGATAAAGAACCTGTCCATATCCTCATATGAAAGAGGCGCGATGACGTTAACACTCTTTACCTTGTCCTCTGTCTTTAGATCCCAGCTCGATTCCTTTAAGAGGATATGATCTATATCCCCTTCTTTAAGATAGGCCTCGACCTTTTTGGGCAGTGCATCTTTTTTTCCGTTCTTTACTATCATCTCGCCGTCGGCTATCTGTATGTCGTCATACTGATCGGCGGCAAAGTTCGCCACGGAATCCTTCATGCCGAATCCCGTAAGAAGAAGAGCGCATGATCCGCTTATGCCAACGACCATCATAAGAAGGCGTCTTTTATATCTGAATATGTTCCTTACCGATACTTTCTGAGTAAATTTAAGCCTCTTCCAAATAAAGGGGATATATTCAAGGAATACCCTCTTTCCGGGCCTCGGCGCCTTGGGTCTCATAAGGGATGCCGCGGTCTCGAAAAGTTCGTAGCGGCATGATATATAGGTGCTTCCAAGCGAGCACAAAAGTGAAACTGCGACCATAGCAGCAAAAAGCAGCGGATCTATCATGAGCTTTAAAGGTATGTCTATATACATCATCTGATAGCTCATCCAGATTACCGTAGGGAAGATATATATCCCGAGGAAATATCCGATCACGCATCCAAGGAGCGCGGCAGAGCCCGAATAGAACGAAAAGATCCCCATGATATCAAAGTTTGAATATCCAAGAGCCTTTAACGTACCTATCTGTCCTCTTTGTTCTTCGACCATCCTTGTCATCGTGGTCATGCATACAAGGGCTGCCACAAGGATAAAGAATATCGGGAAGACCTTTGCGATCTGAGCTACGATCTCGGAATCTCCCTCAAAACAGGAGCATCCCAAATTGGTGTTTCTCTCCATGACAAAGGTATCGGGGTCCGAGAGATCTTCAAGCTCTTCCTCGGCATCTTCTATCTCTTCCTCGGCGTCTTTTATCTTTTCGTCAAATTCCTTTTTCCCGTCCTCGTATTCCTTCTTTCCGTCTTCAAGTTCCTTAAGTCCGTCGTTATATTCATCCCAGCCGTCTGCGACCTTCTTCTTTCCGTCCTCATACTCCTTAAGGCCGTCGTCAAACTCCTTCTTTCCGTCCTCATATTCCTTAACGCCGTCAAGATATTCTTTTCTTCCTTCAGCCCATGCGGCAAGCCCCGCATTATAGCCTGCAAGAGCCGCTTCATATTCGGCCTTTCCCGCGTTAAGTGCATTTACTCCGGCTTCATACTGTGCTTTCTTTTCATTAAGATCCTTAAGCGCTTCCTCATACCGGGAAAATCCCGCATTTATCTGCGACAGAGCCGCCTGATATGTCATTTCGTCCATAAACGCCTTGGCACTTTCAAGCTCTGCGCTTTTTTCATCAAGCTCGCTCTTTGTGGCACTTAGCGCATTTTCATATTGTTCTATCCCATTTTTTGCCTCATTTAAAGCGCTTTCATTAGCTTCTATCTGCGCTGCCGCTTCATCAAGCTGTGCCTTTGCATCCATGAGCTTATCTTCATTTACCTTAAGCTCGTATTCGGCATTTTTTAATTTTTCCCCGGCGTCCGTCAGTTCCTCTTTACCGCTTTTTATATCATCCTCTGCCTTCCTTAAATCCCTCTC
>DMCJ01000007.1 GCA_003446735.1 Lachnospiraceae bacterium
TCAAGAAAAGAGCAAAATGAGCCCATTTTATGCCACATCCTATACTGGCACCCAAAAAAATGCTACACAGATAAAGCAACCGGGGAAAATTGTTGCATTTGAAGAGCTTGGCGGCTTTGAGAATATTGGGGAAGAAAGAGTCGTGGCAATTTCAAGTTTGTGGAAAAGACCTCGGCAAATTCAGGCTTTTCGAGATGAATGATAGAACATAAAATTGGAAGTAACTTTACTAAGGAGAACGGGAATGGCAGTATTTGATCAATCGTTCAGGATCAATGGCTTGTGATGACGGTTGGATATTTCAAGAAGATATTCCCTGAGACAGCTGATTGTGACGGTTGGAAGGATAGAGGATTTAATAATAGGAATCAGCTGATCAGGATCATTGCATATCCGTTTCTGAGCATGGCAACAGCGGGGATGTTTATGTTGTTTAGATAAACAGTAAGAAGATTCCGGAAAAATGGAAAGGATATCAACGTTAGTGCTGATATCCTTAATTTATTAGCATAAACAATGTGGCTGACCGGAGATTTACCGGAGCTTTGACAGGGGCTGTCAGAATTTTCCGGATGCGCCGCCGTGGGTCTTGCCGGAGGACGAGGTGTGGGTCGTTGAGCCGCCACCGCCGGAGGAACTTGCCTTCTGCTTTATCTCAGAGCTTACGAACTGATCGCTTAAGCCCGTTAAGTTAAAGGAGCCTTCTGCAAGATAGTAGGATGCCTTTGTCGCT
Source organism: Lachnospiraceae bacterium (assembly GCA_003446735.1). Lineage (GTDB taxonomy): Bacteria > Bacillota > Clostridia > Lachnospirales > Lachnospiraceae > UBA2882. The sequence continues at coordinate 734 of DMCJ01000007.1, forward strand.
TCATGGACTACGTTGGTTGTGGCGTTCTTGGCGCCGGAAGTCTTTAAGAATGAGAATCCGAATCCGCCGATAAGGGCGATCAGAAGATCTCTTACCGCAGGCAGCTTTCCTTTTGGAAGATGACCCTTATCGTAAGGCTTTCCTGCTTTTGCTGCCTTTATGAAATCTGAGGAAAGATCGGCAAACTGTGAGCATGCCTTTCCGAATGAGCCTTCCGAGCATGCAGGGGATACTTTGTCGATGATATATTTGCAGCCTGCATCGGTAAATGCCGTTATTCCGTATCCTGCGGAGCTTATTGCGATATCATGTGTATTACTGTTAATATAAAGAAGAACTCCGTCTTCGCCATAACCGCCGTTATCGTAGAAGGTATCGGCATAGCCCTGGGGATCTGCTATCGTATCATCTTTGGATGTTAAGAAGACAACATCCATGCCGGTCTCGCTCTTTATCCTGGATGAGGCCGAATTAAGTGAAGATTCTTCGGAAGATGATAATAGGTCGCCGTCGTCATTTACATAGGATCCCGAGGATGCGAAAACATCAAAGGGTATGAATGTAAATGCGAGGGTAAGGATAAGTGCTATGGCATATGTTCTTGCAAATGTTTTGATAAATCTTTCTTTTTTCATTGTTCTCATCCCTCCCTTTAACGTATAAACCAATATAAGAACAGTCCGCCGAAGATAACGAGTGCGGATATGATACCGGTAAGGATCAGGCTCCTTGTATATGCGCCCTTATCATAGGGAAGATTTCCGATGAATTTTCCGGTCTGGCCGTTCATCGCGAAGCGGTAGATCTTTCCGTCCCATTTCGTGGAAAGGATCCAGACGGGATAAAGAGCGTAGTGGGAAGAAATCGAGGTCTGCGTTACATTTGAGGAAACAGTCTTTAAATATTTATAATCCTGCTCTTTTGCGCTTTCCTTTAGTACATCGACCGCGCTGTTCTGAATGCGGATATCGGCTCTCTTTTTGCAGTCCTCTTTGCTCACATCGTATTTATCTGCCATAAATCCGGCAAGATATGCGGGAGTAAAGGGCTTTAAGTCTTTGGAGTCGAAGGGCTCGATGGAATCCATAAGATCATCTTCCATACGTGTGGATGCGTCAACGGGTATGTGCTTAAAACTCATGCTGCCGCTTCTTGTAACTTTGAAATGATCGATCTTTGTGGAATCGCCCTGGTCGGTCTCTTTTGTTCCGTCAAATTCGGCCGATGCGTTAACGGTCGCATCGTACAGCCAGAAAGGAACGTAGACTCCCTTGATATCCGATATGTGCCTGTCGTTTTTAAAGATGTTTGGAAGAAGCTTCTTCCCGGCGATATATTCGCCGTAAGCATTTTTTGCTTTTGATTTGTCGATCTTAAATGGAAGCACGAATTCAGGCTTTAAGCTTCCGGTAAAGCGCTCGTTTAAGACAAGAGGCTCATCGCAGTAAGGGCAGGTGAGAGCACCTGTATTCTCGTCTCCGATGACTTCGCCGCCGCAGTTATTACAGGTAAATACCTGCATATCATCTGCGTTTAAGCTCCATTCGGTACCGGGAGCTCCCGAGTTTGCGGCCTTTTGTCTGTCATATTCCTCGGGGATAAAATCGGATCCGCAGAAGGGACATTTTAATTTCCCGCTTGCGGGGTCGAAAGCCATTGCGCCTCCGCAGGACGGACATTTGTAACCTTTTTCCTGTGCCATTTTTTCTCCTTTTACCGTATTGAAACAATGATCTGATACATCTGATATTATAAGATCATTTTGGCCTTTGTGCAACCGTAAAGCGGAGGGATACGAATGGAAA
>DMCJ01000191.1 GCA_003446735.1 Lachnospiraceae bacterium
TAGCCTCCTTCTTTAATAAGGATCCTTCTTTATCACTTGTATTATACAACGGGAAACCGCAACGGTCAATATTTTCTTTACCTAATTAGTATTACTTCTAATTTAGTAACCATTTTAGTTACTTTCTCATATGGATTTTCACTTTCAATTTCGCGATTTTGCACGCGTGACCCACGCGCCGTTCCCTGGAACCCCTTCCTCTGGAGATTTCGACTCCCCCTACCCTCGGCGATTTCCCCAATAATCCCCCCTATGCGCGTGAATCGATGAGTGACACGACTTGCACAGCGCGATCAGATTGCTCCGATCATGAGTGCCACCTTCACTCAGCGGTTCCGTCATAAGATTTCATTACGCTGAAAAGCATCGGTTTTAATTTGTCTTTTTTCATTATGTCTTTTCCTTAAAAGTCAAACAGACTCATCTGCGGATATTTCTCCGGAAGGTCATTCATGAACCCGAAGCATTCATCAGGGCTTGAGAGAATGCCGTTTACCTTGCATTTTCTTTTAAATATATCTGTCAATATCTTCGCATTAGGGCTGGGAAGTTCGTAAGCGTTTCCGTACTCTCTTATATACCTTTCTTTCATTCCCGGAAAATGCTCATCAAGCGCCGCATAATAATATTCGCGGTCGCCTTCCCTTAATGTAAGGCCCATTCCAAAATCAATGATCCCTTTTACGCCGACCCGGATGCACTCATCAAGAATGTTTTTGAGATTATCCTCCGTATCATTTATAAACGGAAGGATGGGTGTGATCCATACTATGGTGGGGATTCCCCTTTTCTGCATTTCCTCAAGTACTTCTATCCGCCGCTTTGTATTACAGACATTCGGCTCAAGTATCTTACAAAGATCATCATCATAAGTCGTAAGCGTCATCTGTACCACGCACTTGGCGGACCTGTTTATCTCATCCAGCAGATCAATATCCCGAAGGATAAGATCCGACTTGGTCTGTATCGCCAAACCGAATTCGTATTGCCTTATGATCTCAAGGCACTTCCTTGTAAGCCGTAATTCCTTCTCGATATGCATATACGGATCCGACATAGCGCCGGTTCCTATCATGCATCGTTTTCTTTTTGACCTTAAAGCCTTTTCCAATAATTCGGGTGCGTTCCGCTTTACTTCTATATCCTCAAAAGGATGAGTAAACTGATAGCAGCTGCTCCTGCTGTCACAGTAAATACAGCCGTGACTGCATCCCCGATAGATGTTCATCCCCACACGGCCGCCGCTTCCCGACAATATTCCTTTTGCATCTACCAAATGCATATTATCGAAATCTCCGATTACTTTAAGCTTTTCTTTATGAGATTGGCCATGTTCATAAAATCTTCGGCTTTCATGATCGCCATTCCCTGCGCCTCATCTCCGAGAACCACAAGCTGGTCTCCGGAGGATATATCAAATACCTTCCTGGCTTTTGCCGGGATAACTATCTGACCCTTATCACCGACCGTTACCAGCCCAAAGAGATGCTTGCCCTTTGGAGGGACTTCAAGTCCGAGATTACTATCCGATTCATAGTTTGCAAGATCATCAAGCGACACTTCAAAGAGCTCCGCAAGTAATCTGCATTTTTCAATATCGGGGAACGTATCTCCGGATTCCCATTTTGCGACAGCCTGTCTGGATACACCGACTGCTTCGGCTATATCCTCCTGCGTCATCTGTCTTAGTTTTCTAAGCCTGACCAGATTTTCACTAAACATTTTTCTCAGACTCCCTTTTCTTACTTATCCCAAGAACAGCCCATCTGAAAAACGGGATCCTCGAGATAATGGCATATAAACCGTAGCCAAACACAAATCCTGCTATAAGACTTAAAAGATAACAAAGCGGTGCCGGAAGGACTTTGGACTTAGCCAAAAACAGTGCTACCGAGGATATGCCAAGATAATGGAATACATATAACCCGAAACTGTGCTTACTCATCCACTTTGTAAGATCATTGCCAAAGTCTCCGAATCTTGCCATTCCCGCAAGGATCGCAATTGAAGTAAAATACGCACATGCAGCAAACAAAGGTCCTCTGTTTACCGGCTTATCGGCGTAATTGGTTCCGCCTCTTACAACAAAATTAAGTATTGCAAACGAAAGACAAAGCAGCACACCGATCACAATAAATATTACTACATATTTCTTCAGCTTTTCCATTACCTCTTCGTTAGAGAAAACGTAATATCCCAGCATGAAGAACACAAAATAAAAAGCAATTCTGTATACGGAAACAATAGGTGTATTAAGTATCTGAGCTGCTCCCCAGATCGGAAAGAAGAAAAGCACCATAAGCCATAACGGCGTTTTCGATCCCAGCGTAAGGAGTTTTCCCTTTTCAATATTCCTTATAAGAACAAGCACCATGCTGTACAGCCATAAAAGATGCACAAACCAGAGTACTCCGCTCCCCGATACGACCATTATCAGAAAGATCACGAACTTAGGGACTCCTGCCGCAGCAAGATCCGATGCCCCCTCGGATAAATGCATACTCACATATCCCTGGATAAACTGGAATACAAAGAGCCCTATGGTTGACGGGACAAGGAGCTTTGTTGTCCTGCTCTTTACGAACTCTTTATTCGTATGCGCATCCAGATACAGTCTCGAGCTTATTCCCGCAACCAGAAACAACACCGGCATGAACCACGGATATACCAGATACTGGTAAATATCATAGGGCTGTACCGATAAGTCTGTGATCTTACCAAGTCCGCCTAGTACGCCTTCCGCATTGTACATATAAAAGACATGGTAAATGACTACGATCACTACAGTTATCCATCTGATGTTGTCTAAGTAATACTTTCTCATATTTATCCCACCTTTGCAACAAAAACTAACATCATTTTCAATAATTATAGAATAATAACGGGAAATGTCTACCAACAAAAGCAAACATTTCCCTGCCTCTTATGTTATATTTAGTTGCTCCGGTTTATCTTTCAGTCCTCACCTGCCAGATGGACTGTCTTATAGTCATGCCCTGCTGCCGGAAGGAATTTATTTATAACATCCTCTGTCTTAAGCTTAAGGCTCGAAGTATTTACACACGGATGACATCCGATATATTCATCTTTCAGAACATCCTCATCTATTAAAAGCTGTACTGCATGGTCTTTATCATTCATAAGACCCATTATACTTACAGCACCGGGCTCTATATCAAGATACTTAAGCATATCTTCCGGCGAAGCAAACGAAAGCCTTGCGGAATTTATCTGACTCGAGAGTTCCTTTGTCTTAAACTTCTTATCACCCGGCATCATCAAAAGATAAAAG
>DMCJ01000060.1 GCA_003446735.1 Lachnospiraceae bacterium
GCACCGCTCTTTTTTATGTCTATAGTGATAAAACCGTGAAGCCGCTTTTTTACAAGAGCGCAAAACTTATCAGATGAAGAGATTATCAATATGGAATTTTGTCTTTCATCTTTACGGGGCATTCCTATCCTCTGAATCCGGCTTCTTAGTTTGCGGTATATTCCCTTATGAGTTCTTCGGGTAAGATATCCTTTATAAATGCGCTTGACTCTGCGATGCCTGCTGCCTCTTTCTTCGAAGAAGGAAGCGCCTCTCCTGCGGCAATATCGGGAAGAGCAAGTTTTCTCTTTATCCCGTCAAGTCCGGCATGGATAAGGAGAGCATAAACAAGATAGGGGTTACTTAGCGCATCCGGCGAACGAAGTTCTGCTCTTGTCTTATTGTTAAATGTTTCTATATACATAAGGCCGTGATCATTCTTGTCGGACCAGTCAGCCTTATCCGGCGCAAAATTATTTCCGAGTCTGGAATAGGATTCATTCTTCGGATTTAAGAATATCGTCATATCCCTGATCTTTTCGATTATCCCGGCAGCCGCATATTTAACGACTTCTTCTCCGTTTGTATCGGTCGCATAGATATTGATGTGATATCCGTTTCCGGGCTTATCGGCGATCGGAACGGGCGAAAAATCGGCATATAATCCGTATCTGTTTGCGATCGTGCTTACGACCATCTTAAATGTGGTCATCTGATCGGCCGCCTTTAAAGGCTTTGCGTAATGGAAATCGATCTCGTTCTGGCCCGGGCCTCTTTCATGATGCGATCTTTCCGGGATAAGTCCCATCCTCTCTATCGTAAGATTGATCTCACGCCTCACATTCTCGCATTTATCAAGCGGCGCGATATCCATATATCCCGCATTGTCATAAGGTGTCTTTGTCGGATTTCCCTCATCATCGACAAGGAAGAGATAGAATTCGGATTCGGTCCCGAATTTAAATTCGATCCCCATTTCCTCAGCCGCCTTTACGGCATCCTCAAGGATCTTCCTCGTATCCGAAACATACTTATCTCCCGCAGGAGTATAGGTATCGCAGAACATACGAAGTACTCTTCCGCTGTCAGGCCTCCAGGGCAGAATGGCCATGGTATCGGGATCGGGCTTTAAATATAAGGAGGCAAAAGGACATTCCTTAAAGCCGGCGATCTCCCTTGTGTTTACCGGGATCCCGACATCGAAAGCTTTTTGTATCTCTCCCGACATTATCGAGATGTTCTTCTGAACTCCGTATGCATCCCTGAACGCAAGACGGATGAATTTAACATCTTCTTCCTCTATGAATCTTAATACTTCTTCTACAGAATAATCCATGTTATCCTCCTGATATAAAACTCTTATGGTTTGCATTTTTTCATCCGGCCATCTAATTATTTTCAAGCGCTTCTTTAACGAACCTTGAAAACAGCGGATGCGGCCTGTTCGGGCGCGACTTAAATTCCGGATGATACTGAACTCCCAAAAAGAAAGGATGATCATTTAGCTCGACCGTCTCCACCAGATTCTTATCAGGCGAAAGACCGGAAATCTTAAGGCCGGCGTTTGTTAAGACCTTTCGATAATCATTATTGAACTCATATCTGTGTCTGTGTCTTTCATTTATATGAAGAGATCCGTAGCATTCCTCCATAAGGCTTCCGGAAACGATATCACAGGGATAGCTTCCAAGGCGGAGCGTTCCGCCCTTATCAACTTCATCCGACTGACCGGGCATAAAATCAATGACCTTATGCTCGGAGGCATGTTCAAATTCTCCGGAGCATGCATCTATGATACCCGCAACATCTCTTGCAAATTCAATGACCGCGATCTGCATGCCGAGGCATATGCCGAAATACGGGATCTTATTTTCCCTTGCATAACGGGCCGATAAGATCATGCCTTCGATGCCTCTGTCGCCAAAGCCGCCCGGCACGATGATGCCCGAAACCTTGCTTAACTTTTCCTTATAGTTTTCTTCATTTAATTCTTCAGAATCGATCCAGCTTATATTAACATGTGCATTTAAATAAAATCCGGCGTGAGTTAAGGCCTCGGCTATCGAAAGATATGCATCATGAAGCTGAACATATTTACCGACAAGTCCGATATTTACTTCCTTATCCCTCTGCTCGATCCTGCGAACGACCTCATTCCACTCGGTAAGATCGGGGGCCGGTGCATCAAGCTTTAACTCCCTTAGCACAACACCCGAAAACCCGCTCTTTTCAAGCATGAGCGGCGCCTCATAGAGGCTCTCTAACGTCCTGTTTTCGATAACGCAGTCTTCCTTTACATTGCAGAGCATCGAGATCTTTTTAAATATGCTCTCTTCGAGTGGCTCGTTACACCTAAGAACGATGATGTCGGGATTAATTCCCATGCCCTGAAGTTCTCTAACCGAGTGCTGGGTGGGCTTTGATTTATGCTCCTTGCTTCCGTGAAGATAGGGCACTAAAGTAACATGTATAAAAAGGCTGTTTTCCTTTCCGACTTCAAGCGATATCTGTCTTACCGCTTCCAGAAAGGGCTGCGATTCGATATCACCGATCGTTCCGCCGATCTCTGTTATCACGATATCGGCATCGGTCTCTTTGCCTGCTCTGTATACGAAATCCTTTATCTCATTTGTTATGTGGGGGATTACCTGAACGGTGGATCCTAAATACTCCCCTCTTCTTTCCTTGTTAAGAACGCTCCAGTATACTTTACCCGAGGTAAGATTTGAATATTTCGTCAGGTCTTCATCTATGAATCTCTCATAATGTCCAAGGTCCAGGTCTGTCTCCGCGCCATCTTCGGTCACATAGACTTCGCCGTGCTGATAAGGACTCATCGTCCCGGGATCCACATTGATATAGGGATCCAGTTTCTGCGCCGTAACCTTAAGACCACGTAATTTCAAAAGCCTTCCGAGGGATGCGGCGGTGATCCCTTTTCCGAGACCCGACACAACACCTCCGGTCACAAATATGTATTTAGCCATTACATTCTCCCCCGTCTATTATATTCTCAAGTGTTTTATCCGTCAAAACTTTTATCCTTCAAATTTTGCGTAAATGTTGAATCGCTCTAAAGGTTTGTATATCCCATCAGATCCTTATCGATCTGCCTTGCCGCATTTTTGCCTTCGGATATCGCCCATACGACGAGCGACTGTCCTCTGTGCATATCGCCGACGACATATACATTCTTCACAGATGTATTAAACTCTTCCATAGTAGGAGTCTTTACGTTTGTTCTGCCGTCAAGCTCCACCTTAAATCCGTCGGTTACATACTTTTCGCTTCCCAGAAAGCCTGCTGCTATAAGAACAAGGTCGGCAGGAAGTTCCTTCTCGCTTCCTTCGACGGGTACCATGTTCATCCTTCCCGTCTTTTCGTCCTTTTCGGGCTTTAAGCTTATCGTGACAACTCCTA
>DMCJ01000082.1 GCA_003446735.1 Lachnospiraceae bacterium
ACCAAGATGATGAACATGGAGAGAAGAAACGGCGAGGACAAGCCCGTTATCAGAAAGGCTTTGGTAGAGCTTGACGGTGCACCCTTTAAGTACTTCGAAGCACACAGAGAAGAGTGGGCAGTTAAGACATCCTTCACTTATCCCGGTGCTATCCAGTACTTCGGACCCGCTGAGGTATGTGACCTTACTACAAGGACACTCGCACTTGAAAAAGGCGAGATGTAAGCCGGTTTTTATAAGAGTATCAAAAGCGCTGCGGCATAGTCGTGGCGCTTTTTTTCAGTTTGCGAAAGAGGGGCGGTTATTGTATAATCAAAAAGGTGATATAAAAATCTTTGAAACTGGGTATGGATATGGATATTGAAGAAATCTACAGGGAATACGGGAATAAGGTAAAGGCTTATATCCGTAGCAGGGTCAATAATCCTGCAGATGCAGAGGATCTGGCGTCGGAAGTCTTTTTGAAAGTACAGAAGAAGATGTCCGATTATACAAAAGAAAAGGGCGCCGTATCCACCTGGATCTATACGATCGCTCATAATACGGTGATCGATTTTTATCGTGCGAACAAGGTCATGGAATCCATCGATGAGGAAAGGGAAGGAGAGCTTACTCCCTCGCAGCTGATCTCGGAGGATAATATAGACAGTGATCTTTTAAACAAAGAGACCTTAAGTGAGCTTGCAGAGGCTATGGATGAACTTTCCGATGAGGAGAAAATGGTCATAGTCTATCGTTATTATGATGGCCTTTCTTTAAGGGAAATAGCCGATAAGACCGGGCTTTCATACGGTCAGGCCAAGCTTCGCCATGGATCCGCTTTAAAAATAATGAAAAAGTTTTTTTTAAAAAAAGCAGCCGGCGGGAGATTTACTACGTATCAATAAACAGATAGTATTGACAGGATGATCTTGATACACAGGAGATGAGAAAAGTGAGAGATACGACAGAAGCCAAATTAAAGGCATTATTTGATTTTCAGAAATTCGAGCAGGAACCCAAGTTGCAGAGTGTTATAGATAATGCCAGGAGTATGAGTAAGATCGTTCCTCTTCGGGATGAGGATCTTACATATTTGGCTGCCGGGGTAGATAATTCAAGTACTTACTCAGGTAACAAAAAATGCCCCAAATGCAATTCGGCTCTTGTATTTAACGAAAAAATGAACTGGTTTGAATGCCCGAAATGCGGAAGAAACGATTTCTGACAGAACAGATTTTGCAAAGGAGATAACGAGGACATTTAGTCTGCATTGCAGTAAATGTCTTCTTTTTTTTGCGAAAGAACGATACTTTATGGTAATATGATTATATAAAATGTAGTTGGTTCGGAGGGGAATAAATGTATCCGGAGCAGATCAAAGAAAAAAGCATGCGGGGAGCTAAGATATTATTACTTATACCATTAGGTGTCTTTCTTTTGGGAGTGGTGTTTTTTATCGTAGCATGTTTTTTGGAGGTGCCCGATAAAAGAGGGGCGATATATACATTTTTTATAACATCTTCACTCATATGTTTCATTGTCGATCTTTTCATTGGATCGGTCTTATCCATAATGGGAACGGTACTTTCCATAAAGAATAAAATGACGGGATTTATAATCTTAGGCATAATCGAGATACTCGGAAGTATCGGACTTATGTTCATCGTGCTTATCATCATATTTGTTACGGGGCCGAGTGTATGAAGAAATGCGTAAACTGCGGCGCCGGGATAAAAAGTGATGTTACGAAATGTCCCTACTGCGGATATATCAATTTAGAAGGCGCTGAGAAAAAGTACATAGAAGATCTTAACGATATCAAAAACGATATCGAAGAAGTTAAAAAAGAACCGGAAAGAGAATTAAAGAGAGGAATTTCCAAAGGTGCGGCTGTGGCACTTTGTACAGTGGGGATCCTCGGTATTCTTGCTGCGTTCTTTTTTGCTATGCTGATCATTGAATTAAAAGACAGACCTAAGGAGTTCTTATCTCCGGAAGAGCAGGCTTTTGCATCGGCATACAGGGAAACGGCTCAGGAAGAATTAAGAGAAGCATATGAAAACAAGAATATCGAAAAGATGGCCATGATCTATGACAAGGCAACCACTCAGGATCGGGTATTGATCTGGGGCATCGATCATTATGAGTCGGCTTATGCTTCGGACTGTTATGTGAAATTAAAGGAAACGCTTCCCTCTCTTAATGATGAAGACAGGACAAAGTATGACTGCGAGGCGATAACGTATTACTGTTTCTATTTTTATTACAGAGCCTACGGAGAAGACGGAAGAGAGATATTTGATCCCATAAGGAATGATGAGATAGTTCCGATATTAACCGACAGACTCGGATTTACCATTGAGGATATGGGCACATTCAGGGAAAAAGTGACTGATAAAGGATTGGTTAACAGATCGGCGGTCTACAGGGAAACAAAGAAATATTTTAAGGATTATCACTAGGTAAAAGGGAAGCAAAGGGAAATATATGAAGTGCAGGTACTGTGGATACAATTTAACTTTTGAGGATGAGTTCTGTCCTCACTGCGGTAAGGAAAATGACCAGGCTGAGGGTCATGTGGCAAAAATGAAGTACCTTCGTAAGGAGTACGAAGAGACAAAGGAAAAAGTCACCGAAAAAGACAACAGGAAAAGCAGGAGGAAGGCAAGACTCATTGTAATAGCGATAATGATCCTTATCGTTGTGATCATGAGGATCATAACGGGAACTTATTCCGATTTTGATATCAGATACCGGAGGATAAATCAGAAAAAAGAGAATTATGTCAGAAAACATGAAGATGAAATAAGGCAGAACCTTGAAAAGATGGAAGAGGCCAGGGATTATATCGTTCTCAAGGAATACATGTATAACTATAATTTAAGGAGCAATCAGGCTTTTAATGATTATTCCAGAGTCTTTACGGGAGCGATATCATACTGTGCCATCCGCTCCGAGATAACCTGTCTTGTCGACGGATTTAAGGGATATGATGAAAGTACCGGAAGGGACCGGTGTGATACCATAGCGATCTATATGTCGGACTGGGAGCAGATGGTTGAAGGAGGATTCTGGGATGATCCGGCGGATTCGCCGATGCATGCCGGTGAGCATGGAGCTTTTCTTGCAGATATCAGAAAAGATACCCGGGACATGGTCCAGGTCTATTTTGATCTTTCCGACGACGAGGCAAGTCTTATCTGGAAGCTCGGTAAGGAAGCGATGAGCGATAAGCTTTATGACAAATGCATGGATCTTTATCCGGAGGTGTGCGGGGATGAATAAGGGAAAAAAGAAATCAGATCCTGTTCTTTTATTACTCGATCTTATAATAATCATCATGGTATTTGTGATCATAGCGGCCGGTTTTGAAATGTATTTTTATATTGACAGGGCAAACAGGTCCGGCACGCATATTCAGGATGCCGGTATGATGGCTTTTGAACTTGACAATGATGATTATGATTCACTTATTGAAGGTAAGTATATAAATCAGATAAACGGTTATAACAAAGCGGAATCCTACCATGCACTGGCTGATTATGTGGAAGCGCTGTTTGACCATAAGATATATGCCGCAAAGGGATACAAAGTCAGGGCCAAGGAGCAGGAGATAAAAATGAAGAAAGCACTCGATGAAATGGGAGAGCTTACCGTATTTGCAAAGAAAGCAGATCAGATGTTTGAGTAGGAAGCATACCGGAGGAAAGAGATATGCCAAAGAGCAGATTAAAAAAGATGATCGAAAAATTTGTGGGCTCATATCGAGGAAATGGAGATTTGAGGCCCACCTTTTTTCTGGATTTATGGGCTCACATCGAGGAAATAGAGATTTGAGGTCCACCTGTATCCTGAATTTATGGGCTCATATCGAGGAAATAGAGATTTGAGGTCCACCTGTATCCTGAATTTATGGGCTCATATCGAGGAAATAGATGTTTGAGGCCCACTTTTATCATGAATTTATGGGCTCACATCGAGGAAATAGAGATTTGAGGTCCACCTGTATCCTGAATTTATGGGCTCATATCGAGTAAATGGAGATTTGAGGTCCACCTGTATCCTGAATTTATGGACTCACATCGAGGAAATAGAGATTTGAGGTCCACTTTTATCATGAATTTATGGGCTCATATCGAGGAAATAGAGATTTGAGGTCCATTATTGCATCAATTTCAAAGGCCTCCGGGATCGGAGGCCATCTGTTATGTAAGGCTGAGAATCTTGCCGATGCTTTCATGGAAAACAAGATCGGCTTTCCCCTCCATTTTGGTCTTGCCTTTATTGATTATGATAAGGTGTTTGCCGTGATAGCTGTGCGCCAGGGAGGAAGCGCTCCCGACCGCGAGGGAAGTTCCGCCTATGATAAGGCAGTCTGCATGATTTAAAAGATCGACCGCGTTTTGAAATGCCTCATCCGGGAGAAATTCTCCGTACAAAGTTACATCCGGTCTCACCATATGTCCGCAGGTCGGACACAGCGGGATCGGATCTTCGTTTTCAAAAATAAAGTCTTCACCGAATTTCCTGCCACAGCTTCGGCAGTGATTGCTGCGAATGGTCCCGTGGATCTCCTGGACGTTTATGCTGCCGGCCTTCTGATGAAGTCCGTCGATATTCTGCGTTATGATCCCGTCAAGCCTTTTTGTCTGTTCCATGCGGGCAAGTGCTGTGTGCGCGACATTCGGCATCTTATCTCTTACATCAAGATTTTTTCTGTAATATGAAAAGAAAACCTCGGGTTTATTCATAAGGCAGTCGTGACTTAAAAGGTATTCCGGCTTGTATTTAGAAAAGCTTTTGTTCTTTTTATGATAAAGGCCGTCCTTACTCCTGAAATCGGGAATGCCGCTTTCCGTGGAAACTCCGGCTCCGCCCAGAAAGACAACGTGTTTGCTTTCAAACAATATGCGGTTGAATTCATCGAGCTTGCTTTCCAATGAGCGTTCTTTCATCTGATCACCTGAAATTATTGTCCCGAAAAATTTTCTTAATAAATTAATTATATCATATTAATTAATGTTATAATTACTTTGAGATGAAACAATTATCCCTTTTTTCAGAAGAAAACACTGATCCGCGCTCACCCGAAACGGTGAACTGGAATCTCTGGCACGGCTGTACCAGGAAAAGTGCGGGCTGCCTTAACTGTTATATGTACAG
>DMCJ01000024.1 GCA_003446735.1 Lachnospiraceae bacterium
ACTTCCCATCGCGACGATGTATCTTAAGTTTGAGGGTGATCAGATGAGGCATGTGCCCCGTTATGATCAAAGAACCGATATAGGGATAATATACTTGGGAGAGGCCGAAAAAGAGTATCTGGAAAGATGGACAAAAAGAGCTGCGCTTAATTTTGAGAGCAGATCACTCGGAGTATTTAACAGGGATGGCGTAAAGGAGGCGGTATCATGCATGTGCTTATAATTAACGGAAGTCCGCGTGTTAAAGAATACAGCAATACGGATAAGATATTGGAGAAGTTTACAAAAGGATTGTCTGAAAACGGCACGACATTTGAACAATACGAAGTATCTGATAAAAAGCAGTGGGAAAAAATGCGGGAGGCATATTATAATAACAGTAAGATAATCATTGCCCTTCCGCTTTATGTTGAATGCATACCGGGACTGCTCCTTGAATTTCTGGAAACACTTAAACCCAAAAATGACGGGACCGGACTTGCGTTTATTTTACAGAGCGGGTTTGCGGAAGGTATCCAGCTTCGCTGCGGAGAAGCGTATCTTGAGATACTTTCGAAAAATCTGGGCTGTGAATATCAGGGCACGCTTGTTAAGGGAGATAATTTCTCTATCAGATTCTTCGAAGGCAAGCAAAGGGATAAAGTCACCGGGCCTTATACCGAAATGGGACGTGAGTATTCAAAAAACGGTAATTTTGAAACCGAAGCATGCAGGAAATTCACGGGGCCGGAAATCTTACCCGCACATATCCGCTTCATAGTGGGATTACTGCAAAAGACTCTTGCTAAAACGATGTTTAAAAAGATCGCCGAAAGCTGGGGATGCAAAAGGGCGATCGATTACAGACCATATTCATAGATCATTAAGGGAAAAAATGGGACGAAAAACACAGATCACACGGGAAATGATATTAAATGCCGCATATGAACTTCTTGATGAAGCCGGGATCGGTGCGGTGGCGATTAAACTGATCGCGGAAAGGCTTGGATGTTCGACACAGCCGATATCCTGGCAGTTTGGGAGTATGACCGAATTAAAGAAAGAACTCTATTTTTATGCAGCCGGCAGAGCGTTTGGCGAATTGGAAGAGGAGATGCAGGGAAAGGAAGCGATGGAGGCTTTTTTCCTTTCGGGTATAAGATATCTGTCTATTGCATGTGACCATCCTAATGTATTCCGTTTTACCAATGTGGATGATCCGATGGATACTATCGGAGAAAGGATTTATGGGGATGACAGCGTTTTTTCGCTTCAGTTTGATGAAGAAGCAGTAAAAATCTTCGCTTCTCAATATGACATTCCTGTCTCAAAGATCTCGGAGATGGTAAGGGATACAGTCATATATACACACGGTCTTGCACTTATGATGATGTTTGACGGCCACAAGCTTCCGAAAAAGGAAGCCTGCAGGATGATGTATGATATGGGAGTAAAGCTGAGTAAAGAGATCGGAATAACTCCTCAAAGTGATTTTGAAACGACATATGAAGCTCTAAAATCTTAAACAGACTCACGTTTATACTGAGGCAGATCAGCCCGGAAACTTATATTACAGGAACTTTAGCCCAAGTTGGACTAAAATTCCTGTATTTTATTATCCGCTTTCTTCTCCGGATAATATATAAATGTGTATAAATATGAATTGATATTTTATTCTTGATCTCTCCATGTTTCTGTGAATAACTGACGGTATATAAATAGGGCTCTGAAAGGAAACGATTGATTCTTATTTGAAGGAATCAGAAAATCAGTCTGGAAGTGTAAAAATTCAAAGTTGACATAAAATTAAAGAACATGTGATATAATTGTAGTAAAGTTCACTTTAAATACGAGATATTGTGTGTTTGAGTCAACTAACCAAAAATGTTATGTAAATCAGGTGACATTCGATGATTAAATGACACTTAATTTTCCACAAGTCTGACATTGTGGTCAGTTAACGAATTTTAGGCTTTTATAGCGCACGATATGAATGATCTGCTACAAGATATTGTAAAAATCATGGTAATTTATAATAATAGCACAATATATTGAATTGAATAGGTTTACATAAGTGCACATATAACGCATGTAATGACGTAACCTGACCGTTTTTCGCGGGTACAAGAGACACTATTCGAAATTGCGTTTATATTACATAAGATATCGATTTTTTGCGTTGTTGAGAATCCGGATCGTCGGAGTTTTTTATTACATTTGATATCCCAATCTTTTATTGAAAAACCCCATGAATGCTTTATAATAGGATAAGTAAGGTTTTTCATAAAGCGAAGAATTGAAAGGAAACTGCGATGGTTAACAGAGTTTATGTTGAAAAAAAGGAAGAATTTGCCGTAACGGCGAAGGAACTCTACGACGATATAAAGGCCTATCTCGGAGTGGAAGGGCTTAAGGGGTTAAGAGTCCTAATAAGATACGATGTGGAAAACGTATCCGAGGAGACATTTAAGAAAGCCTGTTATTCGGTATTCTCCGAGCCGCCGGTGGATATCCTCTATAACGAGGAATTTCCCAAAGAGGACGGTGACAGGATATTTACCACGGAATTTCTCCCGGGACAGTTTGACCAGAGAGCTGATTCGGCGGTTCAGTGCGTACGCTTCTTAAAAGAAGACGAGGAACCGGTCATTAAGACGGCTGTAACATATGTCTTATCCGGTGATATTTCCGACGAGGAATTTAAGAGCATATGCGAATACTGCGTTAACCCGGTTGATTCGAGGATCGCATCCGAGGATAAGCCGGATACACTCATAACCGTATTCCCCGAAGCTCCCGATGTGAGCATATTGGACGGCTTTAAGGACATGGATGAGTCTTCCTTAAAAGAACTTTATGACTCGCTTTCGCTAGCCATGACCTTCAAGGATTTCCTTCATATACAGAACTATTTTAAAAACGATGAAAGCAGGGATCCCTCGATGACCGAGATCAGGGTACTTGATACCTACTGGTCGGATCACTGCC
>DMCJ01000148.1 GCA_003446735.1 Lachnospiraceae bacterium
AAACTGAGCCACGCTTCGATATTAACAAAAAATTACTTTAAAAGTGCCGTGCACAACATATAATACAATAGATTTGATTTTCTTTCAAGCATTTTTGATAAATTTGGGAATTAGTGCTATTATATACGACAGACAGAAAGGACAGTGACAAAAATGGAGTCATATGTGATATTAAGAGATCTGGCCATCATATTGCTTTTTGCAAAATTTTTCGGAATGACGGCCAGGAAATTAAAAGCGCCTCAGGTAGTGGGGCAGATACTGGCAGGACTTATAATAGGACCCTGTATTTTAGGGATAGTCGAGCCTACACCGTTCATCTCGCAGATGGCGGAGATCGGTGTTATCCTCGTAATGTTTTCCGCGGGACTTGAGACCGATCTTTCGGAAGTTGTCAAAACGGGGCCGAAAGCGCTGGTCATCGCGTGCGCGGGAGTATTTATCCCGTTTGGACTCGGTTATCTTTTATACAGTGCGTTCTACGGATTCGGAGCGGTTGATTCACCTGATTTCTATGCGGGAATGTCAATTGGCGCGATCATGACGGCAACGAGCGTGAGCATCACGGTCGCTGCGCTTCAGGAGCTCGGATATTTAAAGACAAAAGCGGGAACGACGATTGTAAGTGCCGCTATCATAGATGATGTCATAGGTATCCTTGTTCTTACGTTTGTCATTGCATTAAAGAATCCGGATGTTGAGCCCGGAATGGTCATAATGAAGACCGTCATTTTCTTTGCGGCGGCAATAGGATTCGGATTTATCGCATACAAGCTCTTTAAATGGCTCGATAATTTAAGACCGCATACGCAGAGGATCCCGATATTAGGTCTGGTCCTTTGCTTCTCGCTTGCATATATCGCGGAAAAATATTTCGGGATAGCGGATATCACGGGAGCTTATATAGCGGGTATCATCCTGTGCAGCTTAAAGGACGCCGAGTATATCGATTCCAAGATACACGTAAGTGCATACATGATATTTGCGCCGATCTTTTTCTTCGGGATAGGACTTAAGACGACATTTGACAATACGGATATAAAACTCCTTACATTCTGCATAGCCTTCGTTATCGTGGCGTTAGCGGGAAAGATCATAGGCTGCGGTCTTTCCAGCAAGATATGCGGTTTTAATATAAGCGATTCCTTAAAGATAGGAATAGGCATGATGACAAGAGGCGAAGTGGCACTTATCGTAGCGCAGAAATGTCTCTCTGTCGGAATGATAACGGCGGAATATTTTACGGCGGTCATCTTACTTATCATCTGCTCATCGGTCCTTACGCCGATATTATTAAAGCTCCTCTTTAAAGCTGATGAAAAGAGAGGCGTGAAAGCCAAAGAGGAAATAAAAGAGGAAGTAAAAGCGTGATCAGGCAGTTTGCGGATGTTATCCTTGCATCGGGATCGCCCAGAAGAAGGGAGCTCTTTAAGCGCGAAGGGATAACCTTTACGATATTAAAAAGCGATATCGAGGAAGAGACTAAGGAAACGGATCCCGGGAAAGTTGTTCTTGATCTTTCGGGTCAGAAGGCCTTGGCTGTAAGGGATATCTTCCTTAAAGAGAAGGAAGAAAAAAAGACTGCCGGCTTTGCGGATACGGGTGATGGCGGCAGAGATGTCCTTATCGTTTCCGCCGATACTATCGTTGCCAAAGACGACCTCATCCTCGGAAAGCCGAAAGATGAAAAAGACGCGCTTAATATCCTTATGTCCTTATCAGGACAGATACACAGCGTATTTACGGGCGTTAATATACTGTATCTTAAAAACGAAAACGGCAGATACATACATAAAGAAACCATTTCATTTTCCGAGGAGACAAAGGTTAAGATGATCCCTTTTTCGGAGGATGATGCCAGGGAATATATAAGGACCGGCGAACCCATGGACAAAGCCGGTGCTTACGGCATACAGGGGATAGGCGGAAAGTATGTTGAAAAGATCGATGGAGATTTCGATAATGTGGTGGGTTTTCCGATGGCTTCCTTTGTGAGGAAATGTTGCGAATACGGCTGTTTTAAGCTATACTGAAGCTATGGCAAAGACTAAGCGTTATGCGGAAATCGATATGGCGAAGGGGATAGGTATCCTTCTTGTCATTCTCGGTCATATTCAGTATATTGGCGGAGGTCTCAGAAACTTTATCGTTTCTTTTCACATTCCGCTTTTTTTTATTGTGGCCGGAATGCTGATCCGCATAAACCAGGATGAGAAAAAGCCGCTTTCCGTTAACGTTGTTAAGAAATGCAGGTCTGTTTTAAAACCCTATCTTATCTTTTCGGCCGCCTTCATATTGGCACAGACCGTAGCATGGAAATTAGGCGGCACGATAACCCTGGATCTTATAAAGGAAAATATTTTCCTTACCCTGATCCTTTACGGAATGAGCGTCATCTGGTTTTTGGGAGCGCTCTTTGCCGGTGAGCTTACCTTCTTCCTTCTTTTTAAACTCATAAAAAGAAAGTTCGTCCCCATCGCGGTATGCGTGATGCTTGTCATCTCCTGTTATTTAAACAGGCAGCTCACGTGGTACGTATATTTTCACCGTGAGGATGCGCATATATCATATTTAAGATATTTCTGTCAGGATTTTATCAGGATAGGGATGACGGTATTTCTGATAGCTGTCGGGTTCTATGCAAGAAAGCTTTACGAAAAAATGCACATGCATCCCTTAAGGTCTTTTATGGCCGGAGTTGTCGGGATAGCGATAACAGTCTATATAAGTATCATCAATGGGGGAGTGGACCTTCATTTTCTCGTGCTTAACAATGAGATCCTGTATTTTATCGGCGCGATCTGCGGAAGTCTCGGAGTTATATCCTTATGCATAGGGCTTCTTCCGGTTGCACATCTTCTGCCGTTTAAGGTGATAGGTTTTTACGGCAGGCATTCGATCATCGTGATGCTGACCCATGTAGACACCTATCTTATGTACCTTTCGACGATTTTTGTAATGCATTTCTTTCCTGACGATACGGTATATGACGGGAATGTTTTATTCTGCATCTGCATATTCTGCCTTGTATGTACCGCGGAGGCAGTCATCATTTTCCTGATAAACAGATATATTCCGTGGATCGTCGGAAGCGCTGGGAGGAAAGATCATGGACGTGATAAGAAAGTATTATGATGATGACGTAAAACGCGTCATGAGGATATGGTACGACGGGAATATCGAAGCTCATGATTTTATTCCGGCCGAGTATTGGGACAGGAATTTCAGTTACGTTAAGCACGCACTTTCGAAAAATGAAGTATATGTATATGAAGTAAACGGTTATGTAGTCGGCTTTGTGGGTATAGACGAAGGTTATATCGGCGGTCTTTTCGTAGATAAGGATTATCGCGGAACGGGCATAGGTACAAAGCTTATCGAATATGTAAAGGAACGATATGATTTCTTTACGCTTCATGTGTTTGAAAATAATTACGGAGCGGTGACATTTTACGAAAACAGAGGGCTTATAAAGCAGTCCGAGGATGTTCACGAGGATCTCGGTGAGGTTGAATATCTGATGGCGTACCGCAAAAAGAAGAAAAAAGATGGAGAGCAGTAAAAAAGACGCTTTTATAAAGCAGGCCGGGATACTGGCCATGGCGGGCATAATCTGCAGGATCATCGGTATCCTCTACAGAAGCCCCCTTGCAGCCATAATAGGAGATGAAGGAAACGGATATTACGGATCGGCTTACAATATCTACGCGATCATCCTTCTTATAAGTTCCTATTCGATCCCTTCCGCCCTGTCAAAGGTACTTGCGGAAAAGCTTGCATTAAAAGAATATACAAACGCACAGAGGATATTCCACTGCGCCTTCTATTACGTGATAATGGTAGGAGGGGCGGCATCTCTTTTTGCCTTTCTTGCGGCACCTTTCCTGGTAGAGGAAAACTGCAAGACTGTACTTCGCGTCTTTGCTCCGACCATATTTCTTTCGGGGCTCCTTGGCGTGCTCCGCGGCTATTTTCAGGCTCACCGCACCATGGTCCAGACATCTGTCTCCCAGATACTTGAACAGATATTAAATGCACTTGTAAGCCTTGGCGCGGCCTATCTTTTAAAAAGGACCGTGACAGACGGTAACGAGACCTTAGGCGCTGTAAGAGGCGCTATGGGAAGTGCTATGGGAACCGGAGCCGGAGTCCTTACCGCGCTCATATTCATGACGTTAGCCTATTTAAGAAGAAGAAAAAAGATACAGGAGCGGATTGCTGAGGAAAAGCCTGAAAAGGTACTTAAGACTGGCGAGATCATGAAGATCATCCTTGCACTGGTGACACCTTTTATATTAAGTACATTTATCTATAATTTCAGCACATCTTTGGATGAGACCATATACAGAAAGATCTTAAAGCTCGTAAAAGCCGTGGACAGCGCGCAGATCGCCAAGTGGTACGGCATCTTCTCCGGCAAATCCGTCGTGATATCAAATATCCCCATCGCCATAGCAACCGCCGTTTCGGCGGCTATGATCCCGAGCATATCCGGAAGATTTGCTTTGGGAGATAAGGATGCAGCCAGACAGAAAGTGCATATTGCCACACTTACCACGATGCTCATAGCCATACCGTCTTCCGTCGGAATGTTCGTGCTGGCAAAGCCGGTGGTATCATTCCTTTTCCCCGGGCAGACTTCGATCGATATGGCTGCGGCGCTCCTTAGAGCACTTTCGATAACCGTCGCGTTTTACAGCCTTTCGACCCTTTCAAATGCAGTACTTCAGGCCATAGGCAAGGTGACGATCCCTGTTAAGAATGCACTTACGGCGCTCATAGTCCAGACGATAGTTTTAGTGTTACT
>DMCJ01000230.1 GCA_003446735.1 Lachnospiraceae bacterium
CAGAATCTCGAATATACGAACTACATCACGGCACAGAACCATGCGATGCAGGAAATGACGATGCAGACCATAATGACGATCGCCAATACCATAGATGCAAAAGACGAATATACAAGAGGTCACTCAAGGCGTGTGGCCGAATACGCTTCCGCCATTTCCTTAGAGCTCGGATTCTCCGAAAAGGAAGCCGAAGACGTTCGCTTTATAGGCCTCTTACATGATATAGGAAAGATAGGTATTCCCGATTCCGTATTAAATAAGCCCGGACGCCTCACCGACGAGGAATACGAGATAATGAAGAGCCACACCACCGTCGGAAGCGATATCTTAAAAGACATCGCAATGATAAAGGATCTTGATACGGGTGCAAAATACCATCATGAAAGACCTGACGGAAAAGGTTATCCCGAAGGACTTCGGGGCGGCGAGATCCCTTTTATAGCCAGGATAATCTCGGTAGCCGACGCATACGATGCCATGAGTTCAAACCGTATCTACAGACGCCACTTAGAGCCTGAAAGAGTCTTAAGCGAACTTAAGAAAGGTAACGGAACGCAGTGGGATAAGGAATGCTGCGATGCCATGATCCGCCTTATCGAACAGGACCGTCTCCCCAAAGTAAATATCGAAGACTCCGAAGAGCTTAACGAGACTGCAAAGCTGCTTGCCCGCGTAATAGACAAAGCAGAGGACAAGGCCATTGAGAATTCCGATAACTTAGATTCCCTTACCGGCTCTTACGGCCGTGAACAGGGCAAGACCGTGATCCAGGAAGCCATTTATAAAACAGGTAAGGGCTGCTTCTATGTATTTGATATAGACCATTTCAGGCATATAAACGAGGCCTATGGATTTGTTACCGGAGATATGTATTTAAAAGCTCTTACGGATCTTATACGCTCGACCGTAAAGCGGCCGATCATCTCCCGTTTCGGAGCCGATGTGTTCATCGTTTACGATCCCGATACGCTCTCTCTTGATAATGCCGAAGAGATATGTCATAAATTCTTTAACAATATGACTTTGCAGAAAAAGATAAACGAAAACATAAACGAACTTTCCGTTTCCATCGGAATAACCGAGATCATGACCGAAAAAGACCAGATAATGGTATTATACGAAAATGCCACAAAGGCTCTCTATGTTGCCAAGCAGCTCGGCGGGAACAACTATTTCTTCCATACCAATGAATACGTCTTTGAGGAAAACCGCTTTAACGAGGCTGTGGATCTGAACAAGCTCGTTGATATGATCGAAAATATAGACCATTTAAGCGGCGGTGTCATGACCGTCTTCCCCGAATTCGAGAAGATGTACGAATACATGTCGAATCTTGCCGAAAGAAACAAGCAGCAGATACACATAATACTCTTTACGATATATACACAGGGCAATGTCAAAGCTTCCGTGGAAGAACGCGACAAGGTAATGGATCTGCTCCAGAGCGCTGTCATGACGTCCATAAGAAACGTGGATATAACCACAAAGTACTCTTCCACCCAGCAGGCTGTCCTTATGTTAAATGTCGACGAAGAACAGCTTAAAGCCGTAACGAATCGTATAATGACCGAATTCTACCGCACATATGATGATCAGATCTTCACGGTCAAATATGATACCGCGGATCTTTCCCGAAGCAGGAAATAAAAAAGCATCAACAAAACAGTATAAAATACGCATGATAAAACTCCCGGTGATCATCACCGGGAGCATTTTATCTTTCTTATATATCTTTCTTATGTCTTTTACTGGCTTACGCTTACGAAGTCCGTCTTTACATATCCGATCGTACCCTTGTATTCAACCTTGCACCAGCCGTCGCTCTGCTGCTCTAAGAGCTTGCAGCTTGCGCCTGCATCAAGCTGGCCTACGACATCGGAATCAGTGCTGGCCTTAGCCCTTACACGAACGGATTCTTTAGCGGTTACGCTCTTTCCTCCGTCATTTCCGCCGCCGTTGTCGGTATTGGTATTGGCAGCCTCGCCGCCGTTATCCGTATTGCCTGCATCACCGCCGTTATCGGCAGGTGCTGCTTCTTCTGCCTTTAAAAATTCGGACTTGATATAAGCTTCCTTGCCGTTGTAATCGATCTTGGACCAGCCATTATCCAAAGTAGCATATCTGGTAAGCTTTGTACCCGCATCAACCTTACCTAACTTCTCTGCGGTCTCGGAATCGGAAGCACGTACATTGACTGTATCTGTTGTCGTAACGGTCTCGTTTGTGCTCGTCTCCTGTGCTGTGTCTGCGGGATCGGGAGCTGTTGCTTCAGCCTGAGCTGCCGCAACTGCGTCGTCAAGGATGGTATTTAAGTTGTTCATGAAGCTTGCAAGAGCCACATCAGAGCCCGTAGCATCTGCATATGCAACCTTTACCCTGTCAAAGAAATCACCGATCTGCTGATTGCCGGAAATGGCATTTACAACATAATTGGTAGTCTCTTCATCCCAGTAATCGGAATTGCTGATATAAAGCGTTCCGTCTTCTCTTGTACATGCATAGATGGTAACAAGTCCGGGAGCTCTTGTCTCAACACCCGTGAATTTCACCTCGTAATATACATATACGATGTAGATTCCTGCGGAAGGTCCCGGCTGGTCATAGACCATACGGTTATTGATATACTCAATATATTCCGACTTTTTCTGTAATCTGATCTTGTCCTCTTCCGAAACCTGGTCCATGATACGTGTGTAAGTATCAACATCGCCGTTTACAAGGCAATCACAGTAGGTATTTGCTAAGGACAGTATTGAAGGATCTGTCGTCTGATTAAGAGACATATCCGTTTCGATCATGGGACCGGAGCCGTTAGTCGTCGTGGTATTATCGGATACCACCTCTTCTGTCGCTGCTCCTTCCTCTTCTTCCTTATCCTTCTTGCCGCAAGCTGCTACAGCGAGCATACAGATCAGCAATAAGAAAGTGATCCATAGTTTTCTGTTCTTCATAGTTCTTCCCTTCTTTTCGGTCAGCCCGGGTTAGGTTACTGAATTACCGTACCCGAGAGGAATCGAACCCCCATCGGCTGAACCGGAATCAGCTGTTTTATCCTTTAAACTACGGGTACATACCGTGCATAATTATTACGAAATTATTACACAAAGTACATAATAGCATAAAACAACTTTTTTGGCAAGTTTTTGGCATTCAGCTAAGTGACATGCTCTTTCTGTCGTAAATATAGGCATGATCGGAGAGAACTTCCTCCGCGGCAACATGCTGCTCATTAACCTCCCTTATCATATTATTGCAGCATTCGACATCGCCATCACCAAGATAAGGCACTATTATGGTCTCATGTATACTGCTTGGAATTATTATAAGATCACTGTTTAAAGTTTCGGATACCTCCTTTAAGACCGACGGGTAATATATGCATACAGCCCCGTTATATCTTCTCTTATTGGTAAGGGTCAGCATGGGAAAATCCGATACCCTCTTATTTAAGATAAGCTCATCAAGCCTTAATATATCGTAGGAAAGTTTGTTAAATGTATTTTCATTAGCGATCTTATATAATTCTTCTTCACTTACGCCCCACATATCAAGGTGATCGTTCTCGATCCTTATAAGACCGTTCACTCCTGCCCTGTCATCAAACACCGCATAGTAATATACAAGGGCAAGATCCAAAAACTTCCTGTATGGAAAATCCTCTATCCTTTCTTTATTCCTGTTATAGGAAATAAGCCTCATATAGATATGCTCCCTTGCCGCCGAGAAATCGGAAAAGTCCTCGACGGTCTTTAAGATATCTCTGTCATCCTCTTCTGCCTTCCTGCTTATATAAGATGTGATCTCGCCTATGCTCATCTCTCCTTCTTTGTAAAGCTCATAGAATTCATCCACCCTGAAATTGGGAGAGACATTTTTCCCCGGCATCATTACGCATAAAGCTCTGTATCCGGCATCATTATTCTTTATCGTATCGTGAAGTGAAATGACCGCCTCCCTGGGCAGTTTCTCTTTAAGCGCATGTATAAGAAGCTCTTCAAAATCCTCCCTTTTCGCGCATGTGATATTATTTAAATCTTCGATTTGCGTATTAATCATACTTTAATATTCCTTTCGATCATATATTAGTGGGAAATGCGGCCAAACGGCCAAAGATGTGAAAAAAGAAAACGGGTAACGCATTATACGTTACCCGGGGTTAACAAAAATATGATATCGGAAAAATTAAACTCTGGAAAGGTATTCGCCGGTCCTTGTGTCGATCTTGATCTTATCTCCCTGGTTAACAAAGAGAGGAACATTGACACTGGCTCCGGTCTCAACAGTAGCGGGCTTTGTGGCACCTGTAGCGGTATCACCCTTAAAGCCGGGCTCTGTCTCTGTGATCTCAAGCTCCACGAAAAGGGGAGGCTCTACGGCAAATACGCTGCCGTTATGAGAACAGATCTTAACCATTTCGTTTTCCTTAACGAACTTCATAGCATCGCCGATCTCGTCCTGATTGAGCGCGATCTGCTCGAAGCTCTCAGTATCCATGAAGTTATACAGCTCGCCGTCTGTATAAAGGTACTGCATATCTTTGCGGTCTATACGTGCCTGTGGAAATTTCTCGGTGGGACGGAAGCTCTTCTCGATAACACCGCCTGATTTGATATTCTTAAGCTTTGTACGTACAAAAGCTGCTCCCTTACCAGGCTTAACATGCTGGAACTCCAATATCTGGTAAACATTGCCGTCGTATTCGATGGTTAAGCCATTCTTAAAATCACCTGCAGAAATCATAATAATCCCTCCAAAATTTGTCATTCTTAAACAGTTTATACTAAGTCTTTGATATTTTCAACCGTTTTATGAAAATAATTTCATTTTCTTTCATTTACAAGCTTTACGGCCTCATCGATCGCATCGAGATAACCGTTAAGTCCTCTTCCGTATATCTGCATATCGCACGCGTCCTTCGTAACGGAAGTCGCACGAAAGCCCTCTCTCTTTGTTATATCCGATATATGGATCTCAATCTTTGGCATTGAAACGCTCGCAAGCGCATCCCTTATCGCATAACTGTAATGGGTATATGCACCGGGATTAATTACGATCGCGTCTGTTTCGTCAAAATAAGCATCCTGTATCCTGTCGATTATGGCTCCCTCGTGATTACTCTGGAAAACTTCCGAGCTTATCCCGGCCTTACTTGACTTATCTCCGATCAACTTTAACAGTCCGTCATAATCGGTATCTCCGTATACGCTTTTTTCCCTTATCCCAAGAAAATTCAGATTCGGTCCGTTTATCACAAGTATCTTCATAACTTTTCCATTATCTCCTCTGCGATCTGTGTTGTATTCTTATCATCCGTATCTATTACGATATCGGCGACTTCCTCATATAAAGCTTCTCTTTCATTTAATAATGTATAGATCTTTAAAAGAGGATCGTCACATTTAAGCAGCGGTCTTTCGTCGGAATCCTTGACCCTCTTAAATATCGTCTCGGGTCTGGCCTTAAGATAGATGACCTTTCCGCCGTTTTTCTTTTCCTTTATGATCTCTCTGTTTGCGGGGGTTATAACTATACCGCCACCCGTACTTATTATATGATCTTCTGTTTTATCAAGTATCTCTTTTAAATACCTCATCTCAAGCTCTCTGAAATGTTTCTCGCCGAAAAACACGAACATATCGCTTATGCTCTTGTCTTCTTTGCTCTCAAGATAGTCGTCGGTATCTATGAGCGGCATCTTTTTCATAAATGAAAGCTTTCTTGCTACTGTACTTTTTCCGCTTCCCATAAATCCGACAAGGATGATCGGTTTATTCATTGTTTCTCTCCCTGATCGTATCTTCCATCAGATCATATATCTTATCGCAGCTTATATCCCCGACTTTGACATCATTCCACAATTCATAGGCTGTAACGCCCTGATAAAGAAGCATCCGAAGTCCGTTAAATGATCTTGCTCCCGCTTTTGATGCCTTTTTCATAAACAAAGTGCTCTCGGGATTATATATTATGTCAACCGCATCCGATATATGTCCGTAAAAATCATCTTCCTTTATCGGTGCATTATCCGTATCGGGATAAAGCCCTGCGCTTGTAGCCTGGATACAGAGCATATCTTTTTTATCACCAAGTATCTCCTTATATTCCTCATTTCCGGCGCCTGCTGCATAAGCTTCGGGATAATGATCATTTATCTCTCCGGCAAGGCTTTCCGCCTTTTCCTTTGTGCGGTTAAAAATATATATACTCTTAGCACCTTCCTTAGCAAGAAGGAAAGCAACTGCTCTTGCAGCTCCTCCGGCCCCCAATAATATGCAATCTCTGCCCTGTATATCTATATTTTCTTCCTCAAGCTGCCTTTTTAAGCCGAGGATATCGGTATTATAACCCTTGTATCCGTTTTCGGTCCTGACTAAAGTATTTACCGCACCTATCTTTTCTGCAAGAGGATCGATATCGGACAGATACGGTATCACGCCCTGTTTATGGGGGACCGTGGCATTAAGCCCTTTTACGTTTAAGGCATAGGCTCCTTTTACGGCTTCTCCTATATCCTCAGGTTTAACGCAAAAAGGCACGTAAATCAGATTATGATTAAATTCACGTGCCAGCTCATTATGTATGACCGGGGAAAGGGTATGTCCGACAGGATAACCCAAAAGTCCCAAAAGTCTTGTATTTCCGTTTATCTGATCAATGTTCATCTTGATACGCTCGTATAGTTTAAGAGGCGATTCTTCTTCAGATATCTTTTATAGAAGAAAAGCACTATATGCTCAAACCTTCTTTTTATTATTATCTGTATTTCTTCTTTCTTATCGATCTGATCCACTAAGATGCTGTATATACCGCTCGCCTTTGCTCCCCAGATGTCGGTAAAGAGCTGATCGCCGATAAAGACAGTCTCCTTTGGCGTTACATTCATCATCTCCATCGCCTTTAAGTAGCTTTTCTTAAACGGCTTGTTTGCTTTATGAATATATTTAGCTCCCTCTACTTCATCGCAGAAAGACTTTACTCTTTTTTCCTTATTGTTGGATAAGAGCATGATCTTAAAGCCTATCTTATGAAGCCTTTTAAATAATGTCTTTGCATAGTTGTCGGCCGGAGCTCCGTGCGGAACTAAGGTATTATCTATATCATATATGAGTGCCCTTATCCCGTCATTATAAAGTTTTTCATAGTCTATCTGATAAGCGGAGTCGATCCACTCATCGGGGTAGAATCTCTTAAACACTTTTAACCTTTCTTACCACTCACCGTCATCGTCATTATCTTCCTTAGCATCTGTATCTGCGGGTGAGCCGGCATCACTTATATATCCGCCCTCGGTCGGGATAAGCTTCTCTATTATATCCTTTACAGTCTTATCGGCCTCTCCGGCCTTTGCGGTGATAACGGTATATTCGACATATTTATTCTTATAAGGCTCTAAATACCTGTCGATCGTCCTCTTGCCATCCTCGGTCTTAATCGTCGTCCTTAAGAGATATACGATCTTTCCCTTTACCCTTGCCTGCTTGATGTCAGAAAACTCTGCACCGTTGTAATTTTCGGAGACCATCTTCTTATATTTTTTATAATAAGGATCAGGACTTGCCTTTCCGTCAACAGCGGTTATTATAAGGACTGCATTATCGTTTATCTTGATATATGCTCCGTCACTTTCATCCGAATGGATCAGCTTTTCGGGATATACAAACGAGATCCCGTAATCACTTTCATCGCATATCACATAGCCTTTAGGACAGGTCTGTCCGCCTTCTATCTCTTCATTTACTTCTCCGCCTTTACCAAGCAGTAAAAACAGGACGATGCCGATGATGACGACAAGGACTATACCTCCGGCTATCGCAGCTATGATAAGCCCTGTCTTATTTCCGCTCTTACCTGCTCCCTGCGGAGGCGCTGCCTTTTGAGGCGGCATTCCCGGCATGGGCGGCATCTGCGGTTTAGGCGGCATCTGCGGCTGAGGCGAAGCTCCGGGTATCGGAGGCATGGAAACCGGCGGGGCCTGAGTGGGCACACTTCCCGTTACAGGCGCTGACGTAGGTGGAACGCTTCCCGATGAAGGTGCAGCCTGAGGCGCCGCCGCGTAGATCGGCGCTGCCTGGGAAGGAATGTTTCCTTCTCCCATCATTCCGCGCGCCGGCATATTTACAGGAGACGCCGGTGTTATTACGGGCGGAGCGATCTGCCCTGTGCCTACGGGCGGAGCGGCCTTAACTGCCGTCATATTTATATTGGGAGCCGCATCTGTATTACCCTGTGGTATCTCATCTGCCTTTGCTCCGCAGTTAGGACAGAATTTCCCGTTTTCCGGTATTTCAGCTCCGCAGTTTACACAAAACATATTCCCTCTCCTTTACACCGTTAAGAAATCGCATTTACATTTCTTTTAAGATTTTACCACAATGGTCACGGTTTGAAAAGAAAGCATTGAAAAAGCCCCTCGAACCTGTCTTTTTACCAAGTCCGTGAGGCTTAATTATCTTCTTGTTACTCTATATTTCGTCTGTGATCATATAAAACTTAACCGCTTAAGGAAAAAATATTTCCGGTTTTATTCCTCGCACTTAAG
>DMCJ01000169.1 GCA_003446735.1 Lachnospiraceae bacterium
CCGGATTGTACCGTGCCACCGTAATTAGCCCGAACACTACCGTTTCCCGCAACACTTCCTCCGGAATAATTGGCCATGATCGTTCCGCCGGATAATTGAACGTTCCCATAATTGCTCATTAAGGTCCCGCCTGATAAGATCACAGCAGACCCGTAATTAGACATGATGGTTCCGCCGCCGTTTTCAACGTATCCCGAAGCAGCATTTACTATGACCACAGCACTTCCGCCAGAAGTGCCGCTCTCAAGATAAGCCTGGCCATTATTTGTAGCAAGAGTTATATTTCCGCCTCCTTCGACAGTAACCATGCCTTCCCGGCCATTGTCATTAAGCGTCATGGTACCGCCGTTTAAAACCATCGCAACTCCGCCTTCACCGTTTTCGGCAAGCGTGGCACTTCCACCCGAATTTACATTTACAGCAGCGTCACTTAAGTTACTGTTAAGCGTCATGGTGCCGCCGGCATTAACGTTTACTGTGGCACCGTCTGAGTTTGTACCTGCTGATGCATTGCCACCGGAATTAACATCTATCCGGGCATTTGATATATTGCTGCCTGCTGTCAGATATCCGCCGGCATTAACGACTATGTTGCCGCCGCTTTCGTTTACGATGGCTGATGCAGCTCCGCCCGAATTGATGGTGATGGTGCCGACTTCTGCATTATTTGAGACTGTTGCTGTTCCGCCCGAATTGATGGTAACGGTGCCGCCGCTAATGGTTCCGCCGCTAAAGGTTCCGCCGCTTACAACAGGACCATTATTTGTAACCTGAACTGTGCCGCCGCCATTTACAGTGACTCTGCCCATGTTGTCAACTATCTGACAAGTACCACCACTTACAAGTATATCTCCGGTATTTGCATTGTAATAATTTGACGAACCGGGAGTCTGATCATCCGCATAGACTACCATCGGACAGATAACAGTCTGTGCCTCGGTAGACATCACCATGGCTGCTGCCATGATCGCTATGGCACATTTCTTTGAAATCTTATTAAACGGTCTTCTCATATATCATTTACCCTCGTTTAACGAAATCTTTTAAAACTTTACAACCTCAGGTTCTTTCGTAAATGAAGAAAACGTAGCAGTAGCGTCCTTAAAATAGAATACCTCGGTATTACCATCATCCGCTTTGTACATTCCCTGAAGCGAAGGATAAGCATCGAGCATGGCCTGCTTTGCTTCTATCCTCTCATCTTCCACAAGCGTTCCGCTTACCCTTAACCAGTCGGGGCCGGTGCAGGCGCATATCTCGACATTGGGATTTGCATGGATCTGCTTTGAAACATCCTTAACCTTTCCGGTCTGGATATAAAGCTTTCCTTCAAAGATATTTACAGTTCCGAAAGGTCTTACGCGCGCCTTGTCTCCGTCGATCGTAGCAAGATAATATGTACCCGCTTCCTTTAAGAATTTCTCTACTCTTTCCATACGTATCCTCCTTATTATCTTAATATCTTATTATCTTAATATCCTTTTATTCGTCCTTCTTATCCTCAGGCATCACTATGCTGATATGAACATCATCAAGCTGCTTCTTTGATACCTCACAGGGAGATCCCATCATGACATCCTGTGCTCCCTTGTTCATGGGGAAAGGAATGATCTCCCTTATCGTCTCATCTCCCGTAAGGAGCATTATCATACGGTCAACTCCGGGAGCGATACCTGCATGAGGCGGTGCTCCGTAGCAGAACGCATTGTACATCGCAGGGAACTTGGCCTTAACATCATCTTCTCCGAGTCCCACGATCTTAAAGGCTTCTACCATTATCTCGGGATCATGATTTCTGACTGCGCCCGAAGATAATTCTATTCCGTTACATACGAGGTCATACTGATAAGCATTGATCGTAAGCGGATCCTCATTTAAAAGAGCATTAAGCCCGCCCTGAGGCATTGAAAAAGGATTGTGGCAGAATTCGATCTCGCCCGATTCCTCTCCGATCTCGTACATCGGGAAATCAACGATCCAGCAGAATTCATATTTCTCTTTATCAAATACGCTCTCTACCCTGCTTCCGAATACCTTTCTGATAACACCCGCGGTCTTTAATGCGGTAAGCTTCTTACCGGCGGAAAGAGCAACAAAATCGCCGGGCTTTAAGTTAAGCGTACTTATGACCTCGTCTTTTTTCTCCTGTAAAAACTTAGCGATACCGCCGGCGATCTCGCCGTTTTCGTCTATCTTAAACCAGTATGCCTTCTGAGCTGTGGTAACAAATACCTCATCGCACATGGCATCGATCTGCTTACGCGTGCATGAAAAATCGGATATCTTTACGTATTTTACTTCATTTCCCGCAAAAGGCTCGAAACCGCAGTCCGATAAAAGCGCGGTAGCATCGTTTACCTCGAGTTTGATCCTGAGGTCAGGCTTATCCGATCCATATCTTTCCATGGCTTCCTTAAATCCTATCCTTGTAAAAGGAGCCTTGCTTGCTGTCTTATACAGTCCGTATTTTTCAAATATCGGAGGAAGCACATCCTCGATCACAGCAAATACATCTTCCTGGGATGCAAATGCCATTTCCATATCGAGCTGATAGAATTCGCCCGGTGAACGGTCTGCTCTGGCATCCTCGTCCCTGAAACAGGGTGCGATCTGGAAATAACGGTCAAATCCCGAAGTCATAAGAAGCTGCTTAAACTGCTGCGGTGCCTGGGGAAGTGCATAGAATTTTCCGGGATAATTCCTGGAAGGCACCAGATAATCCCTCGCTCCCTCGGGGCTTGAAGCGGTAAGGATAGGCGTATTTATCTCAAGGAAATCGTGATCTATCATCGCCGTGCGAAGATCTGCGACTATCTTTGAACGCATCACTATCTTCTTCTTAACCTCGGGATTACGAAGGTCTAAATATCTGTATTTAAGCCTCGTATTCTCATCGGCTTCCTTTGACCTGTTTATCTCAAAGGGAAGTTCCGCATAGCGGCATTTTCCAAGCACTGTCACCTTTTTGGGTACGACCTCGATATCACCCGTATCTATCTTGTTATTCTTGTTTGAACGCTCTCTTACCTCTCCTTCAACGCATATCGTGGATTCGGTATTAAGACTCGTAAAGGCGTTCATCATCTCTTCGGTCTCGGGAACGATCTGGGTAGTGCCGTAAAAATCCCTTAAGATAACAAATCCGAGATTCTTACTCACCCTCCTTATATTCTCGAACCATCCGACGAGGACTACACTCTTTCCGGCATCGGCTAATCTGAGTTCGTTGCAATTGTGTGTTCTTGACTGTACCATTTTTTCCTCCAGCATTTCGGGTCACTCATCTAAAAGGACCGCTTTATCTTTAATATAATTAAGTACCGTTTTTTCAATATCCTCACCGGTGACGGGCTTTGTGAGATATCCGTCAAATCCGGTATCCAGATAGATCTTCTCGGCACCTAAAGTCGCATTTGCGGTAAGCGCTATGACGGGAGTCGACTCATTTTTATATCTGTCTGTCTCCTTTAAATGCTTAAGCGTCTCTATACCGTCCATTTCAGGCATCATATGGTCTAAAAATATAAGATCATAGTGCTCGTTTTCATAAAGCTTTAAGCACTCTTTTCCACTCGAAGCCTTATCTATCTTAACTTCGGTCTGCTTAAGGAGCATGGATATGACCTTTAAGTTGATCTTTACATCATCAACGATAAGTATCCTTGCATCCGGAGCCTTAAAGCTTACCTTATATTCACTTCCCTTAACGCTCCTTTCCTTGTAGCGCTCAGAGAAATCGCCCATACCCTCTTCGGATACGGCCTTAACAACAAAGGATGCGGTAAATTCGCTTCCCTCGCCTTCCTTACTCCTTACATCTATGGTACCGCCCATCAGGTTTGTAAGCTGCTTTGCTATAGCAAGCCCGAGTCCGGTCCCTTCGATATTTTTATTCTTCTTTTCGTCCACCCTCTTAAAGCGGTCGAAAAGATCCTTCATGCCTTCTTTCGAGATACCGCGGCCGGTATCTTTTACGCTTACTAAAAGCTTTATATATTTCCCGTCCTTATCATCGTTTTCGCCATTCTCCGGCACAAAATCCACATTAACGATGATAGAGCCTTCATCGGTATATTTTACCGCATTTGTAAGAAGGTTCGTTATGACCTGCCTTATCCTGACCTCATCCGCATAGAGCCTGCCCGGAACAAGAGGGTTATTCTTAAGCTCCATCTTAAGTCCCTTGTCTTTAGCGCGCATAAGAAGGAGGTTATAGCAGTCGTTAAGCACTGAAAAAAGATCGAATTCGTCGGGCAATATCTCCATCAGTCCCGATTCTATCTTTGTAAAATCAAGTATATCGTTAACGAGCGTAAGGAGCGTACCGGAAGCATTTTCTATCGAATCTGCATATTCCAAAGTGCTATCCTCTTTACTCTCCCGAAGGATCATCTCGTTCATTCCGAGGATCGCATTTATCGGAGTCCTTATCTCATGCGACATGCTCGCAAGGAAGTTGCTCTTTGATTCACTTGATCTTTTTAATCTTTCGTTTATCCTGCGAAGTTCTTCCTCTTTATCTTCAAGTTCTTTTTTCTTATTCTCGTAGAGCCTTGTCTGAAATTTAAATATCAGACTGAAGACAAAGATAACGACAAACGTGCTTATCAGGGTATCCGTATATGTAAGCGAAGTATCCGCAAGTCTCGTGACATATTCGGGATGCCTGTATTCAAGATAATAGGCAGCCCCGAACATTATCATGTTGGTGATAAGAATGAGCACGCAGGCCCATCCGTCTACCAGGATACATGCAAATAATGATGCAAAGACAAACCATATGGGCATTCCGGATTCCGCTCCTCCGTCCCTGAAGAAAAGAAAAGGAACCACAAAATCCGTAGCCACGACCGAGAGAAGGATGCTGGCCGCACGCGGTTTCTTAAAAGCATTGGCCACCATGAAAGAAAAAAGAAAGAGAAGAAATATAATGATCATGAGCTTATATGATCCCTGTGCGGTGCCTAAATAAGCATCAAGAGCCACACAGAACGGAACTGTGAGCATACCCACGATCAGAACGATATTCATAAACCTGTGTCTTAAGTCGGTCTCATATATGGTATATTTCTTTATCCAGTTTATCAGACTTTTCATGCCTATTTATCCCGTACGAGAAGGCCGAATGTTCCGGGACCGCAGTTTACGGCTATTACCGGCGAAGCCTTCTGGAAGTATATCTTCTCAAAATGAACTTTCTTCTCGATATAGGCCCTTATCCATTCCATATCTTTCCTGGTAAGTCCCACATATGTAACAAAGAGTCTGTTTTTGTCATATTTGGCATGGTCTCTTAATACCGAATCTATATATTTCTCCCATGCATGTCTGCTCGATCCGAAATAGATCTTCTTTACGCCCAGTTTTCCGTTTTTCATCGTAAGAACGGGACGGGCCATCAGCGATGTGAGCACTTTTGCGGTTCCGTAGCTTATCTGGCCGGCACGCGCCAGAAAGCCCATGCTGTCCACTACAAAACTCGTGTGTATCTTATCGGTCTCTTTTTCGAGTATGCTCTTTATCTCGGCAGGCGTCTTGCCTCTGTCCTTTAATTCGC
Organism: Lachnospiraceae bacterium; assembly: GCA_003446735.1. Classification (GTDB taxonomy): domain Bacteria; phylum Bacillota; class Clostridia; order Lachnospirales; family Lachnospiraceae; genus UBA2882. The sequence continues at coordinate 5,558 of DMCJ01000169.1, forward strand.
AGGCCATGAGGGTGAGTATACCATGTCCCGACGATAAGTGTCTTGAATCTATAACGGTAACGTTATCAAACGCTCCCGCCGCCTCATTTGCGATATAATACCCGCTGTTTGCAAGACCTCCGGAAATGGAGAGGTGAACGATGTTGTTTGCCCTTGTGAGATTCTTTGCGAAGAATTCCTCGATAACGGGTACATCGGGAGCCGAAGTCTCTATCCTGGCGTCATTCTCGCCCATATACCTTAAAAGACCGTTGGCCTCTATCTCGATATCGTCCTTAAACCTTCCTTCGGGAGTCGTGACAATATGAGGGAGTATCGCTATATCATATTTTTTTATCAGCTCGTCGGGAATATCCGCAACGCTTTCACTGGTGATTATTACATTCTTTCGTACCTTTTCCGGATTCATCCAGGATATCGTCTCATCTACGATACCGCTTCCGTCATCGGTGATATGGACAAGCTCCCTGGGCAGTTGACGGAGTACTTCCGCTTCTAAGTTTTCTCCGGTGACCGGCTTTATGAGGTATCCGTCAAAACCTTCCCCTTCATATAAGGCGGCCATCTCGCTTCCGGAATTGGCGGTAAGCGCAACGACCTTGGAAGTCTTGCACCTTCCTCCGATCTGGGCCCTTATCTGTTTAAAGCACTCTATTCCGTCCATCTTGGGCATAAGATGATCCATAAATATGACGTCGTAGTGATCATCTAAAGTCATCCTTAATGCATCGGCTCCGCTTGATGCAGTATCAACCTTTACCTTTATGCTGCGAAGAAGCTTGGATGCAACAAGTAAGTTCGATGAATTGTCATCTACAACGAGTATCTTTGCTTCCGGTGCCTCAAAACGGCTTCTGTAGAGCTTTCTGTTCTTAAGCTTGTCGGTCTTGTTTATCTCTTTCCTGCCGATCTTCTTATTGCCGACAACGCTCTGCGGGATCTCGACGATAAATGTGGATCCCTTGGTATAAACACTGTTTACGGTTATCCTGCCGCCCATTAAGTCAACGAACTGCTTTACTATGGAAAGTCCTAAGCCCGTTCCTTCTATATAGCGGTTATTGTATTCGTCAACCCGTTTAAATGCATCGAAAAGATAAGGGATGCTCTCTTTTTTGATCCCCATGCCGGTATCCGATACTGTATATATAACGTTCATCTTTCCGGCCTTTGCCTCATCGCATCCGATGGATAAGGAAACGGTTCCTTCGGAAGTGTATTTTATCGCATTATTTAAGATATTTATGAGGATCTGCTTTATCCTCATCTCATCTCCCTCTAAAGTCTCGGGTATATCGGGGGAGATATTGACCTTAAATTCAAGATCCTTCTGCTTTGCCCTGTGCCAGAACATACCCACTATATCCGAGAGCATATCTCCGGGATGATACATTCCCATCGTAAGCTCCATCTGTCCCGACGAGAGCTTTGACATATCAAGGATATCGTTTATAAGAGCAAGCAGGAGCTTACTTGCCGACTGGATATTGGCAGCATCTTCGGCCACCTCTTCGGAAACATCCTCCCTTAATATCATCTCGTTTAATCCGATTATGGTATTGATCGGAGTCCTTATCTCATGAGACATGCTCGAAAAGAATCTGTTCTGGGAACGGTTTAATTCTTCTATCTCCTTAGCCTGCTCCCTGACTGTCCTGTTCTCACGGATAAAGAGCCTTATGAGATACTGGACCATTGTAAAGATGATAAATCCGTTAAGCAGGACCGATACTGCAGAGTCATAATAGAACATCCTGTTGCCATGCGGAACGATGAGCTCCCTGTGATAATATGAGATATAATATTCACCTATGACGATGAGCGTCGAAAGAACCAGAAGAATATTTCTGAAAGCCCCTCTTAATGATAATCCGACATATAGAAAGCAGAAGGAAAACCAGAGCACGGAGCCTCCGTTAAGGCCGCCTCCGAAGAAGAAGGAAACCGGCAGGATCACAAGGACTATGATTATGGCTATGATAAACGCCGCTATCTTCAGCTTTCCGGCCTTTATCGCAAATATGATGACAAAAGGGGCAAGAATGACCGTTGTAAGCAGCGTCGCCACTTCCACAACATTCTCACCCAATATGATATCAGCTATAAGAACAAGAATAAGCGCTGCTTCCGCAAATATGGTAAATGCAATAAATATCCTGTCCGTAAGTTCTATTTCCGGGTCTCTTATGAAATTTAAAAGCCTTCTGTGAAGTCGCTTTATCATTGCTCATCTTCCTTTGGCGAAAATTCTATCACTTCATCGTCTTTTTCTTCTTCCGGCGAAAATTCAAGGATATCGTCGTCTTCTTTTGATCCTTCCTCAGGTCCGAAAACGCTTTTCTTTACATCCTCGGGAAGGAAAGAAATGATACCCTCAAGGACCCTTGAATATTCCTCCATAAATCCGGGATGATTTTCATTTATATACTGTTCATCCTTGTCCCCTGCTGCCTTTTCAAGCGCCTTGGCCTTCTCGGAAAGATCGGCTGCTCCGATCATCTTGGATGTACTCTTTATCGCATGGACTCTTATCTTATATGAATCATAGTCTTTTTCGTTAAAATATCCTTCCATATCGGATATCTTTGTCTTACTGTTCCTGGAATAATCCGCTAAGAGCTGCAGATAGAATTCATTATCGTTCTGGCAGTAGTCAAGACCCGTCTGCGCATCGATATCAAGGTCAGAAAGTGCGGCAAATCCGTCATTTTGATCCGTCTTACTCTTTTCTTCATTTTCGGGATCTGTCACTCTGTCCTCATCTGAAAAAGCGGATTTGGGAAGGACTCTCTTTAGCACCCTCTCTAAGGTCGAAAGCTCTATGGGCTTGGCGATAAAGCCGTCAAAACCAACGCTTAAGAACATTTCCTTGGCACTCGATACGGCATTGGCGGTAAGAGCTACGATCGGAACATCTCCCCTGCTCCTGTCGCTCCTTATCCTCTTCATGGCCTCAACTCCGTCCATTCCGGGCATCATATGATCCATGAATATGATATCGAAGTTATTATCTTTGCTTATCTTTATGGATTCCTCTCCGGAATATGCATAGGTAACGTCGATTCCGTATCTTCCCAGGATATTCTTTGCAACGGTAAGGTTCATGGGCTCGTCATCAACGACAAGCGCCTTAACGCCGGGACAGTACAATGTCTCTCTTTCGTTATCGTTTATATCATCTATGGTCATATTAAGAACGGATACAACAGGGAAACAATAGAAAGGCTTTTCCATGATCCTGGCCTTTGAACCCTTCTTAAGCTCAAAGCCTTTATGGGCTATGACTGCCACTATCATCTTTTTCGCAAGCTCTTCTATCTGATCCGGTGCGGTCTCATATTCTTCCTGAGCCACAAAAAGATGAGTAAGATCCACGGATCCGGTAAGCCTCTTAAGATCATCGGCGTTATCGACCCTGTGCATCTTTACCTTCATTCCGCGGACTATATTACGTACCATGACGTTGTAATATTCCCTTACGGAAGGATTATCATATTTGTCAAAATGAAGGAAAGCACCAAGGCACAGGCTTTCGCGGTGACTTACGCTCATGCAGGGCTCGGGGTCTATCACCTCCTGAGGGATGCTGACACGTACCGTGGTACCTTCACCCTGGACGGAATCTATGATCATAAATCCGCCGAGGGAAGAAACAAATCCCTCTACGATAGACATTCCTATACCGAGGCCGCCGCCCTTTCTCGATCTTCCCGAATCCACCTGATAGAAGCGCTCCGAAACTCTTTCGACTTCTTCCGCGCTCATTCCGATACCGGTATCGGTAACCTCGATAAGAAGGTTCACGCCGTATTTCTGCTTTTCGGATGATATCCTTACATATACGCCGCCCTCGACGGTATATTTAAGTCCGTTTCCTGTAAGATGTCGGATTATTTTTTTAAGCTTGCTTATATCCGTATACATAACGGCAGGGATGTCGGGATCTACGTCTATTATAAGCTCCACATCATCGGGTATCTCTCCCCTTATCTCGTTTACGATATCGTTAAGGACCGATGAGAGCATGTAATTCTCGTAGTTATTTGCAAGCTTGTTCCTGTCGATCTCGGAATAATCCAGGATGTCGCTTATCTGGTCCGCAACTCTTCTTCCGGCATCTCTTACCGCATAAAGATTTTCAAGCTTTTTCTCATTCTTTTCGTTTTCTATGCATATCCCCGTAAGACCGATGACCGCATTTATCGGGGTCCTTATCTCATGGGATACGTTGGCAAGGAAGTCATTTAATCTTTCCGTCGCATCTTTAAGATCCACGATCTCCTCTTTGGTATGCTCCATCACGCTCTTCCATTTGTCGATGGTATACCTTGCTATAAAACCTATGGTGGTGATCAGGGCATAATGAAGAAAAGCCCTGCTGACAAAAAGGCTGTCGAGCTTCTGGCCTTCAGCTACCAGATTAATAAGGGAGTATGTAAATGTGATGTAATAAACTACCTGGAGAAATGAAATGAGAGGCTTTATGCCCGTGATCGTATATAACATCATCACGGCAGCCATGACTCCGACCGTATCGAAAGTCGATGTCGTATGATATCCGTAAAAGAAAAAAGTGAACATCATAAGAAGAGAATATACCCATATCCTCGCTCGTTCACTTGCTTCTTCCCTTATATGCAGAATCCAGCTGAATATAACGCCGCCGGCTATGATCACGAGAGGCCATTTCTCCCACGAAAGAAGAAATGCCTCTCCGATCAGAATAGTTGATAAGATAGTGTATGTGATAAGTATTATAAGATGAGACGCCTTGAACAGATCGTCCCCTTTTTCATTAGTATCTTTTCTTTGTTCCATAAGAACTATAATACCACAATAAGCTATGCTCTTTCAACAAAAAACGAGTAATAACGTCATTTCAGGAACCCGTTTATGATCTGTTCTTCGGCCTCTTCCTCGGTAAGTCCCAAAGTCATCAGCTTTATTATCTGGTCTCCCGCTATCTTTCCTATCGCCGCCTCGTGAACAAGGGCTGCATCCACGTTGTTGGCTTCAAGCCCCGGCACCGCAAGGACCCTTCCGTTATCCATTATTATCGCATCGCATTCGGAATGCCCGGAACAGGGCGCGTTTCCGTTTATGACGGAATCAAACTTCTGATAGGAATCATCCCTGGCAACCGATCTGGAAACAAGATCCGTCTTTGAATCATTGCCGTTTAAGTCCACGGTGTATTTGCTTATCGCCTTCTGGGCTCCGTGAGTCATCAGTCTTTCCCTTACAAAGAGCTTTGCACCCTCCTTAAGCTCGGCCCTTGTGACCCTCTCGGTATCATCCACACCTTTTATCTGGACCATTTCCATCTCCACTGTGCTGTTTTCTTCCTGATAGACTTCGGTTACGGGATTTAATATCCTCTTTCCCCTTCCGTCCCCGGATCCGTAATGCTTTTCGACATATTTTA
>DMCJ01000004.1 GCA_003446735.1 Lachnospiraceae bacterium
TGCAGCTGCCGAATTTATTTTCTTTAATTATTCTATGCGTTTTCCCTTATCAGGTTATCAGTTAAAGTAGCTAATCGTCTCGGTAAGATCTCCTGCGAGAGCCTGGAGCGAGTCGGCCGATTCACTGATAAGCGAGAATGTAGCGTTTAATTCCTGCATGGAAGCATTTGTCTCCTCGGTGGAAGCAGCATTCTCTTCGGATATCGCGGAAAGGTCGGAAACGATCTCAACCAGTGTATCCTTGGCCTGGGAAAGACCTGCAACCTTACTTGCAATGGCCTCACTGCTTATCGCAACATTATCAACGCCCTGAGCCATAAATTCCATATTGCTTCTTGTCTCTTCCATCTGTCTGGACTGAACTTCAAAGCTCTCATTAAGTCTGGCCATAACGGAAACGGATGCGGATGCATCGGCAAGGAGCCTCTCTACTATATGTCCTATCTCCTGAGCCGACTTGCTTGACTGATCCGCAAGAGCTGCGATCTCCTGTGCTACTACCGCGAATCCTCTTCCCGCTTCTCCGGCTCTTGCCGCCTCTATAGAAGCATTAAGGGATAAGAGATTTGTCTGGCTTGCTATATCGGTAATTGCCTTAACAAATTCGTGTATTCCGTTAGCGGACTCGTTTGTGGACTCTATCGTCTGTCCGATATCATGAACCGAATTCTGAACATCCTGGCTCTGGATAAGCAGCTTATTAAGAGCATCCATTGCCTCTTCGCAGCTTGTCTTCATGCTCGAAGCATATCCGTCAAGCTGCTCCACATTCTGAGCGATGACTTCAATGTCATTTCCGATATCCTGTGTATTCCCGGCTGCGCTCTCAACACTCTCCGCCTGTGATACCGCACCCTTGCTGATATCATCCACAGCCTCGGTAACCTGACTTGATGCCTGGCTGGCCTGACCCGAAGATGTTGCAAGCTCGCTTCCCGCACTAGCAAGCTGGGCAGCCATCGTATTGGACTTGGACATGATCTGCTGTAAGCGTACAACCAGATCCTTGGTGGCTTTCTGCATCTGGCCTACTTCATCTTTGCCAAATACGGAATCATCAAGAAAGGTAAGATTGAGATTACCCGAAGCAACTTCCTTTAAATCATCCGTGGCACTTTTTATTCCAAGCCTTATTCCGCGGATAACGGCAACAACAATAATTCCAAGAAGAACCATAAGCAGACCGAAGACAACGGATACGATTATTATCTTGGTCCTTATCTCTGTCTGAAGAGCTTTATACTCTTCAACCGCCCACTCTTCTACGATCTCACTCATGTCGTTTATGGCATCGCGGGCCAGATCGAATTCAACTATGTAATTACCGGTATTACCGTTATTCCCCTCTGCAAAAGCCTTTTCATAATGCTCAAGGAAAACATCTTTTAAAGTGCTTATGCTGGCATCCTTTCCCTGGGGAACCATATTATAAAGCTCGGGAAATGTTTCTGCGATGCCGGCAGCCTCTATGACTCCGTCATGCGTCTGCTGCATATTTTCCACATATGAATCCTTATTTTCTTTATATTCCGCGTCGGAAGCACTTGCGTTGACAGCCAGCATGTCAACCCTGGCCTGATAAAAATCACGGTCGGCATTTATGATCGCATCCGAAGCCTTATATAAGGTCTCATAGTAGATACTTGTCAGTTCCTTTTCGGTACTGTTCATTTCCACGCCCATCATAATTACGGCAACAAGAAGCGATATCGCCAATGGAACGGAAATGATCAAAAGTTTGATCCTGACGTTAATGTTTTTGAGAAATTTCATGTGTATTCCCCCCTTTTAATTGTTTTGTAACCTATAAATATTCATGCATGCCCTGTGCGGGATTCTGCGATAAGTCCCGACAGATCGCCGATGTCCGTCTTAAATAGTCCTGTCAAAGTGACACTACCACAATCATTATAACACATATCGGAATATAATCAATCGAACAACTCGCGTTTTTTATAATCATGTCATTATTTTACAAGCCCCGAACGTCCGCTTGCGATATTTGAGTTGTGATAATCGGGATCATCCGTAACATCCCTGTCAAACCACTTCGGCGGAATATAGGCATCCGCTTCCTCCACTGATGAAAATTCCACCTCTGCCATTATAAGATCCACAGGCTCCTTAAAAACATCGAGCTCTATCGTAAGCCCGTCCTTTTCGGGGATCAGATATCGTCTTTTCCTTACGATAACACCGTCAGCCTTGGGAAGCAGATGTAAAAAAGCGCTCTCATTAAGAGGGAGATTATATTCCTCCCTGGCCATGAGACCGCTTCCCTTATACGTAAGAACATATCTGTCATTCTCCCGCCTTATCCTTACCACGGGATCCGTGCAAAGATAAGCCTGCTCCATCAGAATGCTCTCGTATGAGTCGATATCCTTGGGTATGCTTTTTACGGTAAATTTGCGTTCTATCTCCATAGATCATCCTTTTTATCTATACACGATACTCCTGGCAATATCCTCCGCAACATCCCTCCCGCAGAAGCGCTCAGCGATCGCAAGTCCGAAATCGATGGCTGTGCCAAGGCCGCGGCTTGTTGTTATATGTCCGTCCGTTACGACCTTATCGGTAAGGACCGTTGCACCTTTTAACTGATCGGTAACGGAAGGATAGCTTGTCGCTTTCTTTCCTTCCAGGATCCCGCGTCTTCCGAATATCCCGGGAGCTGCGCAGATGGCGGCTATCGGTCTTTTTGCCTCGTTAAATGCATCTACCTGCTCCATGAGCTTTTCGCATTTTTCAAGGTTTGTCGTGCCGGGCATGCCTCCGGGCAGGATAAGCATATCAGCATTTTCAAAATCGATATCTTCGATCTTTGCATCCGCCTTAACGCTTATTCCGTGAGAGCTTACGATCTCATCCGTCCCGTTTATCGAGACCGTTACAACATCGAGTTTTGCCCTTCTTAAAATGTCCACCGTGATAAGTGCCTCGCACTCTTCACATCCGTCAGCTAAAAACAGAAAAAGTTTTCCCATGATCAAAAATCCTCCAGAATCTTATCTATATCATCCTTTGCGTAGTTAAGATCGCCCATCTTGCCCGCGGCATCTTCCGCCTTCGTTCCGTATTTTTCCGCCGCGCTCATATCGCCGGCTTTAAGAGCTGCTTTTTCACTTATGCTGTATTCGTAATAATCCGCGATCGCATAATACTTTGAAAGCTCGGCATCATCAGTATCCATCTTTCCTTCTACCGCCCTGTTGCGAGCTACGTAATTATGGATATCCCTGTATTGTTTGTCCCTCAGATAATATTCAAATCTGTCAGCACCTGAGATCCTGTTTGCCGGAGCATAATCCTTCATTATCAGGAAAAATATAAAGATAAGGACCACAAGGAGGATACTTGATATCACTAAGAATATCGTGGCAATACGTCCGCCGCCGCTACTTACTCTGTCCGTATTTTTCACGTCTTTCCTCCTCTATCTGTCTTATCTTCGTTTCGGTGATCAAAAGTCTCTGCGCCGGTGTGCCGTCAAAGAACTGTTCCTGTTCCTCTTCATCAAGCCTTAAGATATAGGAATATTCTTCTCTTAATCTTTTTCGCATCTTTTCCATGCTCTCAAGATGCTCCTTACTCAGCGCTTCTTTTGAATATGTCGGATATTTATACTCGGGATCCGACTCCTCTAAAAACTGCTCATACACCTTTTCAAACGTCTCGTAGTTCTCGGCGATATATTTGATATTGCCTTCGGAATATCCGTCCTCATAATAGTCGCCTTCCGTTCCAAGCAACGGGATATCATACAGTTTTGTCATACATGTGGCATAATGATCGGCCAGCCTGTTTAATGCCTTATATTCGTAAAATACACTTTTCTCATCACGTATATTGTAAGAAAGGTCGTTCTCCAGGACATATGACGTAAACAGCTCGTACTCTTCATTTTCCTCAAGATCCTTAAGTATGGAAATATGCTTTTCGGCATTCTTTTCATTTGACCTTTTTGCAAACGCCTTGTGTATCTGATAGTTCTGGGTAAGAGCTATAAATACGACCAGGCAGGCAACCAAAATAAAAGACAGCATGACTGCGTATGCAGCTTTCTTTGAAAAGCTGACATTTTCCTTTACTGCTGTCTCTTTTGTCTTTATATAGTCCGCCTGTAACTTTTTCATGTCCTCTCTGTGGGCCTGAAACTGACTTTTCTTCATCCCGCAGTAAGGGCAAACCTCGGCGTTAATATCTATATTGGCTCCGCAGAACCCGCATTTTATAAGTGTCATATTTCTCCTAATATCCGAAAATATGCCTATGGATCATTGTATAGGCAAGATAAAGAAGTGCAAGGATGATCCCTGTCACAACAATGGTGATCAAAACAGTCTTAAATCCCTTCTTTGTCTCATCCACAAATCCTTCAAATGAATCATCGGATGTTTCGGCCATTTCGTCTTTAATTCCTTCGACCGCTTTAAGATATTCCTTCTCCGCACCGGGATAGAAAAGAGCTCCGCAAAAAGGACATGCTTCTTTGGAAGGATCAAACAGTGCTCCGCAGTTTTTGCACTGTACCTCTTTTTCATTCATCCGCCTTCACCTCACGGGATCTGCCGTCTTTGGCTCCGGCTTCTTTTTTGCCCGACTTCTTTTTCTTTTTCTTCGCGTATTTTCCTGCCCTGAAGCTTATGAGCGTAAGGGCTTTTATCTTCTTTATAACATCATCGTCGATCTGATCCGGCACTAATCTCCATCTCCAGTTCGTTCCGAGAGTGGAAGGAGTATTTATCCTGGCCTCGTTTCCTGATAAAAGGTAATCCTGGATCGGGATTATGCAGGTATCTGCCGTAGACATCATCGCAAAGCGTACCATCATATCGGCGATATCCTTTTCATCGGCCTCATCATGCATGCCGAAATATCCCTTAACAAACGCTGCATCCTTCTTTTTAAGGTTCCTGACCCATCCAAGAGTAGTCTCGTTATCATGAGTCCCGGTATATACCACGGAATTCTTCGGGATCCTGTGAGGAAGGTACTCACTGTCCTTATAATCATTAAATGCAAACTGAAGGACCTTCATTCCGGGATAGCCCGTCTTTTTAACAAGCTTTCTTACAGACTTGGTCAAAAATCCGAGATCCTCGGCTATCACATCTATATTTCCGAGCTCCTTTTTAAATGTCTTAAAAAGCTCTTCTCCGGGTCCGTTTTCCCAATGTCCGAACTTGGCTGTATCATCCCCGTAAGGGATCGCATAATAAGAATCAAAGCCTCTGAAATGATCTATGCGAACGACATCATATAATTTAAAGCAGTTCTCTATCCTTTTGATCCACCAATTATATCCGGTTTTTTTATGATAAGGCCAGTCATATAAAGGATTGCCCCAGAGCTGTCCGAGCGACGAAAACGCATCCGGAGGACAGCCTGCCACAGCTATCGGGAGTCCCTCCTTATCAAGCTGAAAGAGCTTCGGCTCCGACCATGTATCGGCACTGTCAAAAGCAACATAGATCGGGATATCTCCGACTATCTTTATCCCGAGATCATTGACATATTTTTTAAGCCTGCTCCACTGGGTAAAAAACTCAAACTGGAGGAATATATAAAATCCGATCTCCTCGGAGAGTTCCTCTTTATATTTCTTTAAAGCGGCTTTTTTCCTGAACCTTATATCTTCATCCCACTCGGTAAATGCCTTGCCGTTAAACGAATCCTTTACGGCCATATAAAGGGCATAATCATTTATCCAAAAGGAATTATCCTTGATGAAAGATCTGTATTTACCGTCCTCTCTTCCCTTGAACCTGGCATAGGCCTTCTTTAAAACGGGGAATCTCGTATAATACATTTTCTCGTAATCGATATCGGAAGGATCACGGCTCACCACGACTTCCTCGCATTCCGTGATCGTAAGCAATCCTTCTTCCCTTAATATATCAAGGTCGATAAAATAAGGATTCCCTGCAAAGGTAGAGAAAGACTGATAGGGTGAATCCCCATAGCCCGTCGGACCTAACGGCAGTATCTGCCAATAGGACTGTTTTGCTTTCTTTAACTTATCCGCAAATTCATATGCACTTTTCCCGAATGTTCCTATACCGTACGGTGACGGCAGGGAAAATACGGGACATAAGATTCCTGCGCCTCTCATTCATTCCCCTTACTTAAATGCCAGATATCCCTGTTATATTCTTCGATCGTTCTGTCCGATGAGAAGAATCCGGCTTTTGCTATATTAACGAGCATCATCTTTTTCCATTTATCCCTGTCTTCGTAATCGTTTAACATACGATCCTTTGTGACCGTATAATCGCGAAGATCGAGGAGTGTCATAAACCAGTCTTTCTTTAAGAGCTCATCATAGAGTCTCTTTAAATTGGTCTTATCTCCGACTTTGAGCATCTCTTTGCTGATTATAAAATCGACTGCCTGCTTTATCATCGGATCATTATCGTAATATTTCTTTGATACATAATCCTTCTTCTCATAATGTCCGATGACCTGCTCGCTCTTCTCGCCGAAGATATATATATTTTCATCTCCGACAAGCTCATGTATCTCGACATTTGCTCCGTCGGAAGTACCTAACGTGACCGCTCCGTTTAACATGAATTTCATGTTGCCCGTACCCGAAGCTTCCTTGCTCGCTAGAGAGATCTGCTCCGAAATATCGC
>DMCJ01000124.1 GCA_003446735.1 Lachnospiraceae bacterium
TAGTCTCTTTGCTCTTGTCAAGGTAACCCGGTCCGTGAGAAGTGATAGTGGAAACAATCTTGGTATCCATATCAAGGACGCCGCCTGCTTCACGCTCCTTCTTCTGAAGATCGAGAACCATGTCCCAAAGGTCTTTGGTGTTCTGTGTAGGGCCTGCGAGGAAACTGTCATCTCCGTCATAAGGAGTGTAGTTTCTCTGGATGAAGTCGCGGACATTAATTTCTTTGTCCCACTTACCGCCTACAAAATCTGTCCATTCTGGTCTCATGTAAATGCCTCCTATTTAAAAATTTTAACGAATGTCGGTAAAATCAATTATAGTGCAAATATACTTAAAAGGTCAAGCGCGCTTCTGTATTTTTTTACATACAAAACGCCCGTTTTATAAGGCTTTTTGGTAAATTGCGACAAAGAAAACCACTACATTTCAGTAATGATTACTGTTTTTGCCCATATCTTGTACAAAATAAAAAAATTCCTTCCCTCTTTTGTGGAAGAAACTTTTATACAATGTTGACAAAAACCTAAAAAAATATATACTTATAGATACTTTAAAGAAACTAAATGAAACGAGGTAGTTAAAATGTCTGATATAACAAAAGACACCACGATCGGTGAGCTTTTAAGAGAAAAGGCTGACGCGGTTCCCGTTCTCATGGGCGCAGGGATGCACTGCATAGGCTGTCCCGCCTCCCTTAACGAGACTATAGAAGAAGCCGCTATGGTCCATGGGATCGATCCCGACGAACTCTTAACGGCTATCAACAACATATAAGATATTCTGTTTATCAAACACCGGAAAGTGACTTAAGGGCGTTATCCTTAATGAGTATGTCCGCATGCTCTGACAGGTAAGCGTCCTTTTGTGCGCCCGGGATCTGAGGGATACCGTACTCCGATAATGTGTTTACAAAAGAAAGGGCATCTTCCTTTGACATATCTTCTGTATAAAGAGAAAGATATAACATATTCTCGGCCTGGTCTTTATATAATGTATTGCGTCCCGCTTCCTTTTTCCCAAGGACATGCGCTGCTCTTATGAGCACGGAGAGCGAAGAAAACGCGTAAACATGTACAGAACTGTACTTAAGATCCTCTGATACATCGGGAGCATCCTTAAATGCCTGACTTCCCATCTCACCAAGTCCCGATTCCTCCCCGAGGCGTCTGAAGAAATCCTCCAAAAGGAATTCCCCGTCCTCGGAACTCATCTCGTCATTTAAGACCGAAGGAGCAAATTTGGAAAATCTCGTATCAAGCTCCTCGGGATCTTCCACTTTTATAACATTTAAGACTATACATTCACTGCTTACGGGTATCGCTTCTATCATGAGCGGTATATCGTCCGCTTCAAATCCGCATTCTGCCCCTGCCTGATCCATGATATCCTTAAAGAGCATCTTTGCCTTTTCGCTGCCGTAGGCAAGCTCGCTGACTTTCATCTTTCTTGCCAGAAGATCTCCGGCATTTAACGTACACCTTATTTGATTGTCATTTATCTTTTCTATTTTCATATTAACAAGAATAGTATAATATTTGTCTGCGTTCGTCAATACATATTTTGATCCCTCAAAACGCCCGGTAAAAAGCCTGAAATTATATCTTGATATTTTCTGTACTATTGTTTATAATTACAACACAAAGAGCACAAGGAAATAACACGAAAGGAGGTATCATCACAAATTATGCCGTGACCCTCTTTACAGGTCACACCACAATTGATCCGGGGTTACGTGCCCCATCTGAAGATTTCAAATATTTCCCCACTAAATACTTAAATTTTTCAAATCACAAAATTTGATCATTCATTCATTATAATTCTTGTTTTTAATCCCCCTTTATTCATTCATTAACAGGAAGTTTGGTATCCTTGTGCTTTTTTATGTTGCAACGTTACCGTGATCAAAACATTGATATATCACACTTCTTTTGGACTGCGGTAACGAATCTAAAACAGAAAGGAAGGTATTATCGTATGGCAATATTCGGTTATGTGGCAGAAAAACTCAAATACTTACATGAGCGCAAAGCTCTTGAAAGGACTCTTATCCGTACCGGCGGGAGACATATCGCCTTCTTTCTCGAGGGACAAAGATCCACACTCAGAAAGATTTCGGATATCATGGTCAGAAACGACAATATGATGTATATGCTCGACTATGTTCTGGATGACGCGGGGATTCCTATGGAGATCCGCTGTGACAGGCTGGTTTAAGACCTATATTGCCATGACTGCAATGCTTAACGGGTATTTGAAACGGCGGTCCTTCTATCGCTGGCTTCGGAACCGGTCTTAAAGCGGGCCGGTGGGACAGGGGAAGTTTAAGCATTGTGCAAAAAACCGTTTTTTGTTATAATCATCTAAAATGTGTTTTTGGAGGAAAAGGTGAATAAAAGGCATATCCCGGTACTTATCACCATAGTACTGATAATCATACTCTCGTCAATAATCGGCATCGGCTGGTATATGGAGAAGTATTCATACTCGGATGAAAGAGCCGATCTGAACGAGTACTTCGGAGTTACCGACGAAAAATACCCCGCTATCATCTATAATGATGACATCAGAGAGGAAAAGGCGCTTTATTACAGTGAGCGCGTTTACCTTCCCTTTGACTTTGTCGTAAACAATATAAACGATCACTTTTATTATGATGAGCGGGAAAACCTGCTTCTGTTTACTACCGCCAATGATCTTTATACGGCAACTGTAGGCGGAGACACCTATACAGTCGGCGATACATTCATGACCTCAAGCGGCATCATCGCCATAAAGGACGGGGAGACGCTCTATATTCAGGCCGACTACGTAAAGCTCCTTGCCAACTATGAATACGCATATCATCCCGCCCCCGGAAGGGTAACCGTGAAGACCTCATGGGAACCTTATCTAGGCGCCGCAGCCAAAAAGGATGTCAGCGTGAGGATACTCGGCGGGATAAAAAGTCCCATCCTTTCCGATATCACCACGGGTACAACACTTAAGATACTGGAAGAAATGGAAGAATGGGACAAGGTCGAGACCGAGGATGGCTTTATCGGCTATCTCGAAAAAAAGCATATGACAACACCCGCAGACATAGCTCCGACTCCCGTAACCGAGGTTCCGGAAGTCGTCTATACGGTAAATCATATGGATAAGAAGGTCTGCCTTGTATGGAACATGGTAACCAACACGACTGCTAACGGCAGTGCGGTCAATCTTCTGGCAAATACAAAAGGCGTCAATGTCATAAGCCCTACATGGTTCTCATTATCGGACAATTCCGGTAATTTCTCCTCACTTGCAAGTACGGATTATGTAAGTGCGATGCATGAAAGAGGCATCGAGGTATGGGCTCTTTTAGATAACTTCTCCGGTGAAGTGACCACATCAGAAGTCGTAAATGTTACGAGCAACCGCCAGAACCTTATAAGAAATATAATAAATATCTGCGCCGAGTATGATCTCGACGGCATAAACGTAGATTTTGAGAGCGTCACCGAAGATGCTGCAAAAGGTTATATCCAGTTCTTAAGAGAACTTTCCATAGCCTGCAGAACAAACGGGATCCGTCTGTCGGCCGATATCTCTTCAATCGAGAATTTCAACAAAGCCCAGCTCGGTGAAGTGGTTGACTATGTGATATTAATGGGCTATGACGAACACGTAAGTGCTTCCGACGGAGCAGGAAGCGTTGCATCCATCGGATTTGTAAGAGACTTTATAGACAGGACCTGTGAAGTCGTGGATGAAAGCAAGGTTGTAAACGGCCTTCCCTTCTACACAAGACTCTGGTCGCTAAACGGTAACGATATTTCTTCCACCGCGTACAGCATGTCCGAGATGAAGAATTATCTTACCGAACACAACGTAAGCCCTGAATGGAACTCCGAGACCGCGCAGAACTTTGCAGACTTTACCGAAGACGGTGTCAGATATCTCGTATGGATCGAAGATATCGATTCCATAAATGCAAAGCTTCAGGTAATGAGCGATCATTCGCTCGCCGGTGTAGCCGGCTGGAGACTCGGTCAGGAAGATCCCTCCATATGGGATGTCATTTCCGCTTACGCCATGCAGCCTTGATGATATGAAAACGAAACTGATCAGATTAAAAAGAGACGGAAACGATGAAGAAGCCCTTAAAGAAGCCGGAGATATAATAAAAGCCGGCGGACTAGTGGCCTTTCCGACCGAAACAGTCTACGGTCTGGGCGGAGATGCCTTAAATCCGGCATCCTCGGAAAAGATATATGCCGCCAAGGGAAGACCTTCCGACAATCCGCTCATTGTACATATCTGTGATATAAAAGCAATAGAAAAGATCGCTTCCGATATCCCGGATTATGCCAGAAAACTGGCCGACAGATACTGGCCCGGCCCCATGACGCTGATCTTCAATAAGACAGATGCAGTCCCCCACAAGACCACAGGAGGCCTTGATACCGTAGCCGTAAGATTTCCCTCAGACAAAGAGGCAGCTTCCTTTATAGGTCATGCCGGAGGATATGTCGCTGCCCCGAGTGCCAATATCTCGGGCAAACCCTCTCCTACTTCCGCGGACAGGGTCTTCGAAGACTTAAACGGAAGGATCGAGATGATATTGGACGGCGGGCGCTGTGATATCGGGCTCGAATCCACCATAATCGATGCGACCGGTGATCACCCCGTCATATTGCGTCCGGGTTATATCACCGAAGAAGATATAAAAGAGATAACCGGTTCTTCCTCTGTCGATCCTGCTTTGGAAGATCCCAACGCCCGTCCCAAGGCGCCCGGTATGAAATACCGCCATTATGCTCCAAAGGGTGAGATGACCATAGTAAGGGGCGATACCGACAGGATCGTTTCCTATATCAATAACGAGCTTGAAAAAGCTGCGATCGCAGGCGAAAAGAGTGCTGTCATCACCGTAAATGAACATGAGCATCTTTATAAAGATACGATAGTTAAATCGATCGGCTCATCGGGTGATCCCGCTGATGCCGCTCATAATCTATATTCATTATTAAGAGAACTCGACGACGAAGAAGTAAAGATCATCTACGCCGAAGGCTTTCCGGAAACAGGCTTCTACAAAGCCCTGATGAACCGTATGAAAAAAGCTGCAGGCGGCAGACTGATCGATCTGTAAGGAGGAAAGATATGAAAATAGCAATCGGTTCAGATCACGGCGGATTCGATCTTAAAGAAAAGATAATCGCCCATCTTAAAGAACGCGGAGACGAGGTTGATGACAAGGGATGCTTTGACAAGACTTCCGTTGACTACCCTGTCTACGGCAAAGCTGTTGCCGAGTCGGTAGCAGGCGGAGAAGCCGATAAGGGTATCGTAGTCTGCACTACAGGCATCGGCATCTCGATCACCGCCAACAAAGTTCCCGGTATCAGATGTGCTCTCTGCTCGGAGACGGTATCGGCCAAGTATACAAGGCTTCACAACGATGCCAACGTGCTCGCTCTCGGCGGCGCATTTACCGGTCCGATCCCTGCTTTGGAGATCGTTGACACATTCCTTGACACTCCCTTCTCCGGTGAAGAAAAACATCAAAGAAGGATAAACATGATATCCGAACTCGATAAATAAGGATGATATATGAACGAGAAAAAAAGAGAAGATTATATAAGCTGGGATGAATATTTCATGGGAG
>DMCJ01000059.1 GCA_003446735.1 Lachnospiraceae bacterium
ACTTCTGTTGAGTAAATCATATGATCCTCCTTCTTCTATTTGTATTAATATTTTATTTTTCATAAAATACTCAGCTTTATAATTCTATCACAAACAAACAAAAAAACAAAGAGAAAATTTAAGATTTACAGGCCCCTTTTCTTTAAGTCCTTAACAAGGTCATAATAGAATCTGAGTATATCAAATCCGCGTATATCCTCTCTCTTAAGATCGATCATGTCACCGTGTGAAATCCCGCGCGCATGTCTGTTTTTAAGAAGGCCCTTGTATTCGCCCCATTTTGCGCTTTCCACACATACAAGTCCGTCATTTTCCTTATCTCCCATAAAGCACATGATGATGTAGGGGATCGTAAGAAGCGTGTCCGCAAAGCAGTTCTTCATGACCGAAGTATAGCTCTGATAATATATCCCGGGCACATCGGGATTTTCTTCGTTAAACTTCTCGCAGAAAATAGGATCCAATTCCTTACTCGAATTATATACATCCGGCATATCATCACCCGCAAGCTCAAACGGTCTTCCTATATAATCCGCTATCTCCCGATATAAGCTGTCGGGAAGCTTATTCAAAAATGTTATAAGGCTCGATCCCCTGTGAGGAGTGTTTATGGTCGTAAGACTTGCGACCTTATCGGCATAACCGAGTTTATTTATAAGATATCTCGAATCAAGTCCGCCTTTGGAATGGGCTATGATATTTACCTTATCGGTCCCGCATTCCTTAAGCGCTTTATCTATTGTCTCTCCTATGATAGCAGAGTTTACAGCCATTGGAGCCCAAGCATTCTGATGTCCGTAATATACGGTTGCGCCGTGTTTTTTAAGTATCCTGGGGACCCTTCCCCAGTAATTAAACACCTTAAGATCCCTGAAGCCTATACCATGCACCATTATGAGCGGATATCTTGTCCTGCAGTCTTCATCGCTTTTTATAAAATCATTGTCAGTTGCCCTGTAGACCGCGACAAGATATTCATCCCTGGCGGCTTTGCAGAGCATATGCGCCGGAATGAACTGAAAAATCGGGATCCAGTAGGTAAGAAAGATAAATACCCTCTTTCCGACCCTTAAGTTCCTCGAGCCGAAGATTATCCTTAAGCCTCCGTTTAAGGCTAAAAGCCAGATGAAAATTATCGCATATATCACCTCTGCGACAAGCGTAAATCCCAGGATAAGTATCGGATCGTCCGATCCCTGTGTGGCCTTAAGCAATATCTCGTATGGATTCTTTGGCGATAACTTAAACCAGAACAGATACCAAACCGGAAGAAAATACATCCCGAAAAGTCCCATATGAATAAGCCTTCTTCCGCCAAAGAGGATCTTATGCTTTACATACACACCTTTGTCATGTCTTCCCGAAAGCTGCAGATGATAGCGCATCGTCGAAAAAAGCTGCCATATCGAAAGGAAAACAAGAAGCGTTACATATCCCACTCTTGATCCGAAGGTAAGCCCGCCTTCATTTAGCTTTACTATTCCCCAATAAAAAAGCAGCGGAAGGTGAGGCATGAATATCATATAAGGAACCCAGAATATCGGATTTAGCATTCCCCTGTCGTGATCGTTTTTCTGATCATAATAATCGTTGTTCATAAATTTTCGTTCAGCGCTTTGGCCGAGATTCCCCTTTTATAGTTTATGAAAAAATACCCGAAAGCTTTCCGCCTTCGGGTATCTGATCAGTCTTATAAAATTAATAAACCATGGCCTGCTCTTCGCCGTTAATAACGCGAAGGCCGCCCTGAACAAGTGCAAGGAGCTCGTCCTCACCGGGATAAACGGTAAAAGGTGCGATCCACTCGCATGCCTTCTTAAGACCGTCTACCACATATTTGTCATATGCGATACCGCCGGTAACGATTATCTGCTCTACCTTGCCCTCAAGAACACATGCCTGAGAACCTATATCCTTTGCAACCTGTCTGATGAAAGCATCGCGGTAAAGAGCCGCATCCTTATTACCTTCTTCTACCATCCTGTCTACATCACGCATATCGTTTGTTCCGAGATACGCATTAAATCCTCCGTTACCGCAGATCTTTTTATAAACTTCAGCCTCGGTATATTTACCGGAGAAGCACATCTTTATGAGTGCACCTGAAGGAACGGCACCTGCTCTCTCGGGAGAGAAAGCTCCGTCACCGTCTAATGCATTAAAGATATCGATGACCCTGCCTTCCTTATGAGCACCTACGGAAACACCGCCGCCCATATGAACGACAACAAGATTAAGTGAATTGTAAGGCTTTCCGATCTCCTTTGCATAACGCTTTGCAACAGCCTTCTGGTTGAGCGCGTGGAAAACGCTCGTCCTGGGAAGCTCCGGAACACCGGAAACTCTTGAAATATCTTCAAGCTCATCAACGACCACAGGGTCTACGATATAGGAAGGAACTCCGATCGAATCGCCGATCTCGCGTGCAAGGATACCGCCTAAGTTAGAAGCATGCTGTCCCTGCTTGCCGATCTCAAGATCATGAAGAAGGTCATCGCTTACAGCATATGTACCGCCGGGAATGGGCTTTAACATACCGCCTCTGCCTACTACCATA
>DMCJ01000073.1 GCA_003446735.1 Lachnospiraceae bacterium
GGATCACCTATGCGGAGAAGTTCGGACTTGAAGGAGCATTTATCACAAAAGCCACTGCCCAGCTCATGAGAGACTTCGGTTCGATCCAGTCTCCCCAGAACGCGTTTATCCTTAATCTCGGACTTGAATCCCTTCATGTAAGGATGGCTAAGCATGTTGAAAACGGTCTTGCGGTAGCAACCTATCTCGAAGGAAGAGATGAAGTAAAGAAGGTAAGCTATCCGGGACTTAAGAATGATAAATATTATCCTCTATTAAAGAAATATATGCCTAACGGCGGATGCGGAGTCGTATCCTTCGAGCTTGCAGGCGGAAGAGCCGCAGCAGAGGCATTTATGAAGAAGTTAAAACTCGCTGCGATAGAGACTCATGTTGCCGATGCAAGGACATGCTGCTTAAATCCCGCAACGAGCACACACAGACAGCTTACGGACAAGCAGCTTGAAGAGGCAGGCATACCCGCAGGTCTTGTAAGGATGAGCTGCGGACTTGAGCATAAGGATGATCTTATCGCCGATATCGAGCAGGCTCTTAAGTAATAATAAACGGAGATCTTTATGAAAAAGAAACTGTATTTGTCATTTATTCTTTTGGCATCTGTTATCCTTATCAGCGGATGTGCACAGACGGACGGAAGACTTCTTAATAAGCTTAAGGCTTCTTCATCCATATATTCCGATGAGGATTATTTAAGCTATCTTAAATTAAAGGAAAAAGACCAGATAGATAAGAACGGTCTTTACTCGGGGACGGGTTCCCTTTCAGAGAATGAAGTTAAAGAGGGCAGCATTCATCTGACCTTTGCCAAGAACCGTTTCATCAGGATGTCCTATTATAAGGATAAAGACAGAACAGAGAGACTCACAACACTTAATTGTTATGTAAACCCCGGCGATACTATCTACGCCACTGTGGGTGAGATAGACAATCCCTATTCCGAAGCCTTTATGTTTAAGGGCTTCAGACTCATTTCCTATTCGGAGAGCGGCAAGAGAGGAAAGACCATAAGCGGCAACGGCCTTATCACGGATGAGGAAGCCGGTGATCTTTCCGATGAAAAAGAGGAAGAAGGAAAAGAGGAAGATAAAAAAGAGGGGGATAAGAAAGAAGATAAGAAAGACGAAAAGAAGGACGATAAGAAAGAAGATAAAAAGGAATTTATAGAAGAGGGCGCGCTTGTTGAATTTACCATCCCTTCCGACTTTAAGGGAATCGATCTTTCAGTCGAGCCTTTGGGAGAATATCAGAAAGTAGAGATAAGCACGGCTGCCTATGTGAAAGATGCCGAAGGAAAGAAAACGGCCGTAGGGAGCGCCGATTTCTATGTTGACGGCGAGCTTGTCATCGGTGATAAGACCGAGATAAATGCCGGAAAGGAATATGTCGTAAGCCTTAAGTATAACGGGGAAGATTATTACTACGTGGGATCTAATCCCAAGAGCAGGGTAAATGACAAGCCCGGAGAGGTCATCTTTGCTACAGCAGACGGAAAGAGTGCATCGGCTTCCTATGAGGTTGAGCTTCATCCTTATATCAATGTGACCTTTGACGGATCGGGCGATCTTAACAGCATTCTTTCGATAAAGAATACGGATGTAAATATAAACGGCAGGACCCTTGAAAAGATGAAGGGCGGCCAGGCCTTAAGCGTTGATACCCAGGGCGAATACAGGCTGTTCTGCAAAGACATAGAATTTAACGAATCCGAAACGGATACCGGATATCATTATCAGTTCACGATCCCTCAGACCGACAAGAAGAACCTTACGATAAGGGTGAGCGATCAGATGAAGACCGTAAGGATACCTTCCGTTGAGCACGGAAAGGTTTCAGTCAGACTGCTTGATAACGGAAGCCTCAACTTAGACGGAGACGAGACCGAAGAGGAGATAACCGGCGAGGTTTACCTTGAGGACGGAGAAGAAGCGGACGGCACTTCAACCGTTGAAGTAAAGATAACCCCGGATGACGGATATTACGTATCGGGGCGAAACGTTACCGACCGTATCTATGTCCAGACCATGAGGCTTTCGAGTTACGTTGATAATATAGACAGCATCATATCCGAACACCCCATCAAACCGCTCATTGCCATAAGCGTAGATCCGTCCGACCAGTACGGAAACTGCGTATTTAAACTAAACGGTGTGGAAGTAAGCGGCGAAGTATATGTCATGGACGGAGACAGGCTGACTCTTGATTATACCCTTACAACTCCCGGAATGAGCATCGCAAGGAAGGACGGAAATATCTTAACGAGCCTTATAGATGCGGGGGCCGATCTTATAAGTTATCCTACAAGAAGTGAGACCATAAACATCTACACTTCAGATGAGGGCAGGAGGTTTACAAGAGCCGATTTCTTCGAGGTGGTAAACGGGGTAAAGAACGATGCCAGTGCGGAGAATAAGACCGACAACCAGAACAGCAGCCAGAACAATCAGAATAACCAGAACAGTACTGAAAACAGCACCGCTCCCGAGGAGACGGAAACAAAGACGGAGGGTGAGTGATGGGCAAGATAAAAGAATCCGTTGAAGGACTTACGAATAAAAAAGTATTTTTCGTGATATTAGCGATCCTTGTGATAAGCGTATTTGCACTCTGCTTTATTGCGATCCCCACATATTCAAATGCGGAAGCGGTGGGAAAGAAATTGGGCGAAGCGGAAGGCAAGGCAGCAGGACTTGCGATAGGCTCATACGAGGGTCTTACGGAAGGTGCCGATGCCGGAAAAGAAGCAGGAAGGATAAAGGGCTTATCTGCCGAGGATACCGAAGCGCTCCTTAAGGGCGAGATGAAAAAGGTAAACAAGCTTGAAGTCTTTGTTGCCGATATCGGACTTAATGACGTGTTAAAGGTCGGTGAAGGAGAAAAGCAGACTTATGCGGGCCTTTATTCCTTCTCGGCCGACTGCGTATTTACGGTGGATCTTACCGGAGTAAAGCTTTCGATAGAAAAGGACGAAGACGGAAACGAAACGGTACTTATGGAGATCCCTCTTCCCGAGTCCGAGCTCTTCATAGATGAAAAGGCTACCGAG
>DMCJ01000028.1:0-2582 GCA_003446735.1 Lachnospiraceae bacterium
ACGATCTTGTCTTTAACTTAAAGCCTTTTTCCTTTAAGCATACGGGCTTATTTCCGGAGCAGGCTTATAACTGGGACAGGTGCGGGGAGCTTATAAAAGAAACGCTTAAGAATGATCCTTCCCGTAAGATAAAGGTACTTAACCTTTTTGCCTATACCGGCGGTGCAACCGTGTCAGCGGCTGCATCGGGAGCATATGTCACACATGTCGATGCTTCAAAAGGAATGGTCGGATGGGCTAGGGAAAATGCCGTTTCAAGCAATATCCCTTCCGATCGGATCAGATGGCTCGTTGATGACTGCGTGAAATTTGTCGAGCGAGAGATACGCCGCGGAAATCATTACGACGGAATAATAATGGATCCGCCGTCCTACGGAAGAGGCCCTAAGGGCGAGATCTGGAAGATAGAAGATAATGTATTTGAACTTGTAAAGAAGGCCGCAGATCTGTTATATGAGGATTCGATCTTCTTTCTTATCAATTCCTATACAACAGGCCTGCAGCCGGGGGTATTATCCTATATGTTAAATACCGTTGTCACCGCCTCTTTTAAAGGAAGTGTGAGTGCCGATGAGATCGGTCTTCCCGTTTCATCAAATAACCTTGTGCTCCCCTGCGGGGCAAGCGGTATATGGGTGAAGTGATCCGATCGTTTTAATATGCCGTGTAAGTATCATAGCCGGAGTCTTCGCCTTCATGATAAAGTCCCATATTTTCAAGTATATCCTCGCGATAGTTCATGTTAACATCATGTTCTGTCGCTTCTCTTATTTTGTCCGATAATTCGCCTTTTTTGATCTTAAAATCGTATGCTCCGGGCATTATCGATAAGGTGATGTTATCGTCCGTTAAACTAAGGACAGTCGGATCGAACAGATCATAATCCTTAGCCGGGATGGCATTTGAGAGTAGCTCGTCAAATTCCTCATGCTCCTTATAAAAGGTCCTGGAATAATAACCCATATAGTCGCCTGTTGCAAATGCGATCTGTGAAGGATCTACGCCGGCTTCTTCGCAAAGGCTGCTTCCAAAGATATCTCCGTAGGTGTAGTCTTTGTCGGCGATCTTATTGATATTTACGTCTATCCCGTTTATATCATCTTTGCTGATCCCGGCCATGACATCTTCATCGGCCCAGCCGTGCTCTTTTATAAGAGCCATCGTCCTTTCATCGGATGCGAAGACTTCTTCTTTTATCGGATAAAGGGATCTGTTCTTATCTCCACGTACATAGAATCTTAAATAGCCTATGGGAACTTCGTTTCGCACATTCTTTACTTCGCGGTCCATGATATCCTGACATATAGCATCGTAGAAAGCTTCCTGGTCAGATATATCATCGCATAAATGGCTTTCCCCAAGCCCCGAGATCGTATGTGTATCGTAACTTAAGGTAAATACGGGATCAAAAGGAGTTGTCGCTTTTTTATATTCGATCGCATCTTCATAGTCTTTGTACGGACCGAATTCATATTCATCGGTAACAAGTCCTTCGGGCAGGATGTGATCCTTATAGAGTTTTACGGCTCCGTCCGAGAATATCGGATGGATGGCTGATCTGTACTCGGGATCTTCATAGAGCTTAAGATACAGATCGGTTGCCATAGAGTTGGAGATGTCATAAAGTCTGGACCTTGTCGTTCCGTCTTTCATTTTATAGATTACTTCAAGAGGGGCTATATACCCGTCTTCGTATATCTTATCGGAATCTCCTAAGCGTATCCTTTCTGTAACGGTGCTTATCACGGCTGATTTGGAGGCATCTGAAGTAAGAGCCATTTTATCAGCATAATATGAATTGTTATAGTATGAATTATAATCATCATCTAAATAAGCGCCCTGCAGAGCATGACCGTAGATATTTACACCTATGCTCTTAACAGACTCTGCTTTGGGGATGAAACGGTCATATCCCGTAATATCGAAAGCAAATATGCAAAATATCACGAGCGATAAAACAAGTGCCACCGCAAAACTTATCTTTCCCGTAAGGACTTTCTTTATATCTCGTTCATAGATGAGCTCTATTATCAGCTGTAAGAGCAGGCATGAGATGATGATGCCCATGATGCCGTAAGCTCTGGGCCTTGAAAGCCCGCAGTCTGCTAAGACATAACCTGCAAGGAGCGATGCGATGATCATTATGACCGCTTTTATGACGGGCTTGGTCTTTTCAAAGAGCATGGTCTTTCCTGCAGTCATCGGAGGACGCTTTTTGTATATGTAATATGCTATGGCAGTAAATACCGCAGCCTGGATAAAAAGTATGGCTACAAAAGGAAGGGTCTTACTAATAAGCCTTATCTGACCCGATCCGTAGTAAGAATCTATCATATTAAGAAAGACCTTTAAATAAGCGGTAAAGGGCGAAAAGATGCCGCCGAAATATGCTTCGGATCTAAGTGGAGAGCAATAGGTCTTAAAGAAGCATTCACAGTATATATATTTTATCAGATAAACCGCGGGCTCAATGAATATAAGTACACAGGAGCCCAAAAACGCAACTATTATATTTCCCGTAAGCAGCTCGGCGATAAGCGCTATTGAATAAGCTGCCAGATAGACTGCCAGATATAAAAGCA
>DMCJ01000028.1:2752-3153 GCA_003446735.1 Lachnospiraceae bacterium
AATATACCGTTTATATAAGTTACGGCAAATCTCATGCCCTCCTTTACGGGTACGCTTCGATACAGATCGACCTGCTTTTGGTCATTATTCCACATAAATGCCTGGATGGCCGCGAATATGCCCATTATTCCAAGCAAAAAGCCGTAGAGGCCCTCACCGTATATGTTGGAATCTATCACCTGTCCGGCAAGCCTTTTTACCTGCATATCCGAAAGAGTCCTCGCTCCGTTTGCCAGGATATCCTGGATCTGGGAGTCGACTATGAGCATAGTGATAAAAGGAAGGATCAGAAACCATCCCACAAAACAAAGAATTATGAACCAGAGCTTTCTTTTTATCTGGAATTTACTAAGCGCCGAGAATAAGCTTTTTGATGTCATAGCCTGCCACCTCCGTTTCAC
>DMCJ01000112.1 GCA_003446735.1 Lachnospiraceae bacterium
AGCAGGCTGCGATGGCATCCATTTCGTACAGGTTACCGAATGTAGGCTGTGCCTGGGTTGCTCTTGCTATTGTAAGGATACCTGCAAGTCCGGACATGAGACCCATATTGACGTAAGCAAACATGTATATCTTTCTGGAATCGATACCTGAAAGATTGGTTGCCTTTTCATTACCGCCGACAGCGTATAAGTAACGACCCATCGTGGTATTGGATGTAATGTAGCCGTATGCAAGAAGTACGACGCCGATCCAGATAAGAGCAGCGGGGATACCTTTGTAGTTGGCAAGCATATAGAACATCCAGATGATCACCGCAGAGATGATAACGGCTTTTATCGCATCCGAATAAGCGGGACCGATATCATAGCCTTTGGCCTTTGCGGAGATCCTGTTCTTTATTACCATCGCCACGTAGATCGCAGCTATGATCACACCTGCAAGAATACAGGTGATGTTTATTCCTTCACCATGGAAGAAATCCGGTACATAACAATCAGCACCGCCACCGAACATATTTAAGAATGTGGTATTGCTGATACCGATCGTAAATCCCTGAAGTACTACGTTGGAAAGACCTCTGAATGCGTACATTCCGGCAAGGGTTGCTATGAAAGGCGGAACCTTTACATAAGCGATCCAGAATCCCTGCCATGCTCCTACAAGAAGTCCGCCAAGGAGCATTACCGCTACCGCGATACCCGAAGGGATATTCTTGTCCATCATTACCGCTCCGATACCGCCGACAAAGCAGACAACGGAACCAACAGCAAGGTCGATGTTACCACCTGTTAAGATACACAGTAACATACCTGCCGCAAGAACGAATACATACGCGTTCTGTGAGATCAGGTTATTGATATTCTGCGGGATGAGCATCTTTCCGCCTGTCATAAAGTGGAAGAAGAAGATGACCACGATCAGGGCAAATACCATTGTGTATTTTTTTAAGATTGCTTTTACATTCATGTTATTCACCCCTTCCCGACTGTAATATACAAGCCATGATGTTTTCCTGGGTGGCTTCGGAAGCATTCATCTCGCCTACGAACTGACCCTCGTTCATTATGTATATCCTGTCACTCATTCCTATGACCTCGGGAAGCTCGGAGGAAATCATTATAACCGACTTTCCTTCTTTTACAAGGTCATTTATGATACAGTAGATCTCATACTTGGCACCAACGTCGATACCTCTTGTAGGCTCATCAAGGATCAGGATATCAGGATCCGTAAACATCCACTTGGCAAGGAGTACTTTCTGCTGGTTACCGCCTGACAGGTTACCTACGTTCTGTTCTACCGTAGGAGTCTTGGTCTTTAATTTTTCTTTATATTCAACCGCAACGGCATATTCCTTATCTACATCTATAACGCCGTGGTTGCTGACACCCTTCATGTTTGCCAGTGATGTGTTTACTCTGATGGGATTGGATAACACAAGTCCGTTACCCTTTCGATCCTCGGTAACATATGCAAGCTTTGCATCGATGGCTTCCCGGGGATTCTTAAGATTTACTTTCTTGCCGTTTATCTTAAGTTCACCGGTGATATCCGCACCGTAGGATTTACCGAAGATACTCATTGCAAGCTCGGTACGGCCGGCTCCCATAAGTCCGTAGATACCTACGACCTCGCCCTTACGTACATTGAAGTTGATATTATCAACAACCTTACGCTCTGAGTATATGGGATGGAATACGGTCCAGTCCTTTACTTCCATATTTATATCGCCGATCTCCACGCCGCTTCTCTTCGGGAAACGGTCGCTGATCTCACGACCAACCATTCCTCTGATGATCCTGTCTTCGTCGATCTCCATCTCATGACAGTCAAGTGTCTCAACTGTGGAACCGTCTCGAACGACCGTGATCTTATCGGCTACGTAAACAACCTCGTTAAGCTTGTGGGTGATGATGATCATTGTCATGCCCTGCTTCTTGAATTCAAGCATGAGATCCAGGAGAGCCTTTGAATCTGTCTCGTTAAGAGATGACGTAGGCTCGTCTAAGATAAGAAGCTTTGCATTCTTTGCAAGAGCCTTGGCAATCTCGACAAGCTGCTGCTTACCTGTTCCTATATCTTTTATCAACACACGCGAAGATTCGGATAAGCCTACCATCTTAAGATATTTATCCGCTTCGCTGTATGTTTCATTCCAATTTATAGCATTCTTTTTACCGCGCTCGTTACCGAGGAACATGTTCTCCCCGATGGACATCTGCGGCACAAGAGCCAGTTCCTGATGTATTATAACGATTCCTTTCCGCTCGGAATCCTTTATCTTCTGGAACTGACACACTTCCCCGTTGTATACGATATCTCCCTCATAAGTTCCGTAAGGATAGATGCCGCTAAGGACGTTCATAAGTGTGGACTTACCTGCTCCGTTTTCTCCTACAAGAGCATGGATCTCACCCTCTTCAACCTGAAAATTAACATTATCAAGCGCCTTGACACCCGGGAAGGTTTTGGTGATATTTTTCATTTCAAGTATTACGTTACCCAAAATATCCCTCCTATCCGTTAATAGTTTGTCTGCTGTCCCGTTTTCAAAAACTTTTTCAAAACCTTTAGATCTTTGTCAATAAACAGGCGGGCATATTACCCGCCTGTTTATCTATTAAATTATCCGGAAGATTACTTTAACTGATCTTCTGTATAGTAACCGGAGTCGATAAGGATCTCCTTGTAGTTGTTAGCATCAGCGAATACAGGCTCGCAAAGGAATGAAGGAACAACTCCCTTACCGTTGTCGTATGTCTCTGTATCGTTAACATCTACGGTCTCGCCATTAAGGATCTGGCCTACCATCTTAACAACCTGGTCTGCAAGAGTACGAGTATCCTTGAATACGGACATTGCCTGCTTTCCTGCGATCATTCTCTTTGTATTCTCAATATCGCAGTCCTGACCGGTGATGATCGGGTACTTGCCGTTGTAGTTAGCTTCAAGAGCGTTCTCTACACCTGCTGCAGTAGAGTCGTTGGAGCAAAGCCATACATCTACGTCCTTGTCGGTGTAGTTGGTGGAAAGGATGTTCTCAGCTCTGGACTGTGCAGTCTCAGTTGACCATGCAGGAGTAGCAACTTCTTCAAATGTCTTCTGACCGGAAACTACTACAAGCTTACCATCGTCGATGTAGGGCTTAAGAACATCATAAGCACCGTTGAAGAAGAAGCCTGCGTTGTTATCACCGGGATCACCGGCAGTAAACTCAATGTTGAAAGGTCCTTCTGCATTGTCAAGGTCAAGAGTATCTTTTACGTATGTACCCTGAACAGTACCTACTTTGTAGTTATCGAATGTTGCATAGTAGGAAACGGCATCGGAATCCATTAACAGACGGTCATAAGCGATAACCGGAATGTTGTTTGCCTTTGCCATATCAAGAGCCTCACCAAGTGAAGATCCCTCGATTGCTGCGATAACGAGAACGTTGCATCCGCTGGAGATCATGTTCTCAACCTGAGAAAGCTGAGTCTGAACGTCGTTGGAAGCGAACTGAAGGTCAACTTCATATCCTGCCTCTTTTAACTTAGCCTCCATGTTGCTACCATCCTGATTCCATCTCTGGAGATCCTTGGTGGGCATTGAAACACCAACCTTCTTACCGCTGGAAGCTGCAGGTGCTGCCTCTTCAGTCTTAGCTGTGTCTTCTGCTGTGGGTTCGGAAGCGGGCTCACTTGCAGGTGCTGCTGCGCTGCCGCAACCAACAAGAAGAGAAGCTACCATTGCTACACTTAAAAGTGCGCTTAAAAGTTTCTTTTTCATTTTTTCTCCTCCCTTAAGGATAATATATATGTGCAATTTGGCACATCACATTTGTTACAACCCTACATTACCACACTGTGAATAGGAATAGTTTGTCATATTCTTTCAATTTTTATTTTTTAAATTTGCTCGAGCACACAATAATAGCACATTTTTGCTTCTTCATCTTCATTTCGCAAAAATGTGCTACATTATCCGATGTTTTTCTATTTTGCTCATTCCCGTGCACAAGCACGGAATCGCCTGTTTTGGCCGCTTATTCGCCTGCCGGAGCGTACAGATATACATCATCCTTTAAATGAAAACCGCTGTCTATGATGGTCTCATCCATATTTTCCTTTGTAACGGCTATGGGATCTAAGATTATGGCATTTATGTCATAGGATCCGTCACTGATCTTTCCGTTTATTCCGGCAGGCGTCTCGCCCCGGATAAGTGCTATCGTAGCTTCGGCTGCTGCCTTGGCTTCTTTTTCAACCGGTTTATATACCGTAACGAGCTGCGTCCCCTGGACTATCCTCTGACAGGCCTCAAGATCTCCGTCCTGCCCGGTCAGATAGATCTGTCCCGCTCTCCTTCTTTCCGCAAGAAGGCGGAAGACCTGGGTCGCTATATTATCGTTGCCGCACATTACCGCATCAACCCGGTCAAGTACATCAAAATTATCTTTAAGGTACTCAACCGCATATTCGGGCTTCCATCCCGGTGTGTAGTAGATTCCGGCTATCTTTATGCCGTTCTCTTCACACACATCCTTAAACCCGGCATTTACCTGAAGGACATTATCATCCTCCGTCGGGCCCGAAAGCATCAGCACGGTTTTCTTTTCAAGTTCCTGTGAAGCAAGCGATTCCGCCATCAAAACCCCGACCTTATGATTATCAAACGAAACATAAAGGTCTGCACCCGCATCCCTTAGATTTCTGTCATAAGCTACGACGATGATGCCCGCGTCCTTTGCCTGCCTTACCACATCGGTAAGCTTCCCGGCATCTATCGCCACTATCACTATTGCATCTACCTTCTTATCTATAAAGTATTTTATCTGCTCGATCTGTGTGTCGCAGTCTCCGTTGGCATTCTGGACATTGACCTCTATACCTTCTTCGCGTGCTCTGGCGACAAAGACATCCCTGTCCTTTTCCCATCTTTCTATAAGGAAAGAATCAAAGCTCATACCTATCGTCGTAACATGGTCTTCATTACTTTCCGTTACCGCAGGCTCTTCGGGCTTTGCACACGAGGTGAGCAGTCCTGTTATTATGATAAGAACAAAGACGATCAGAACGACTGTCTTTATCTTTGATCCCTCGTTTTTCCTGTTATTAAACCTCATCTTTCCCCTCCTTGTATTCGGTGGGTGTTACTCCGACATTTTTCTTAAATGTTCTCGAAAAATAATTGGGGTCCGAATATCCTACCGCCGAACATATCTCTTTCATTGAAAGATTGGAGCCTCTTAACAGTTCCTTTGCCTTTTCTATTCTTATTGTTGTAAGATATTCGATGAAATTCTCTCCGGTCTCATCCTTAAACACCTTACTGAAATAATAAGGACTTATATCCACGGCACGCGATACGTCATCAAGCGAAAGCTCCTTGCCGAAATTTTCGTTTATATATTCCTTTGCACGGTCTACAGTGGAATTTGCCCGCTTTTCCCCGCTCTCCGATACTCTCTTTGCCGCATCGGCGGTCTTGTTTAAAAACCAGGTCTTAAGCCTGTCCATATCTCCGCCTATGTCAAGTATCGTGGGAAGATAATCCGCCCTCGATCTGAAGCGGTAAGTTTCGTTACTTCCGCGATATCCTATGGTCTCTGCCCTTATAACAAATTCAAGGACTTTTAACTGAATATCCGGAAGAGCCTGATCATAAGTATTTACCATCCACTCAAAGTAATTAATAGCCGCCTTCTGCTGACGGGAAAGATCCCCCTTCTCCGTGGCTTCAAAGATTTCTCTTTCCGTTGCAACCGGATAATTTTCCTCAAAAGAGCCTCCCAGAGGAAGGTCGTCCACATGCGCCACGCTGCCGTCGCTCTGTACCAAAGCCCTTAAAGCATCATTATAGGACTTCATCGCATTCATCGGCTCAACTATCCCGCCAAATCCTATGCGTACATCTATCGCGATCCTTTCCTTTAACTTTCTTGCAAGCTCCCTTGCCTTATCGATCTCGGAAACTCTTTCGTTATAATCCCTTTCCTCGTCATCCGTAGGGAATAAAAGTGCGATCTTATTTCCGGTCACAGATCCTGCAAAACACCTGAAATATCCTTTGACCAGTTCCCTTACTTCATTATAATGTTCATGCAGCCTTATGGAACTCCCGACGGCATTGGTCATATGATTTCCGACCCTGTTCTCTCCGAAAACGAGCACCCCCATATAGCATCTGGGCTCAGTTATCTCCAGGAGATTTTTATAATTATCTATATCCTCCGCAAAGGTTTCCTGGAAAAGAAGGTTATATATAAGGCCGTTCTCCAAAACAGGGACAACCGTCTCCATCTTTTCCCTGATAAGAAGTTCTCTGGATCTTTTCT
The DNA here is from genome assembly GCA_003446735.1 of Lachnospiraceae bacterium. Taxonomy (GTDB): domain Bacteria; phylum Bacillota; class Clostridia; order Lachnospirales; family Lachnospiraceae; genus UBA2882. The sequence continues at coordinate 6,321 of DMCJ01000112.1, forward strand.
CCCTTTCGGCATCGATCTGAGCCATTGCTTCCTTTAACACTCGGATGATCTCGCTCTTCTGGACAGGCTTGTTTAAATATTCCTTAACCCCCAGATTGATGGCTTCCCTGGCATAATCGAATTTATCATAGGCAGTCATAACTATAAATACGATGGACTCATTATTCCTTCTTATCTCACGCATGGCCTCGATACCGTTTATTCCCGGCATCTGTATATCCATGAATGCGATCTCGGGACGAAAACTCTCGGCAAGCTCAATAACGCCGCGTCCCGTCTTTGCGGACTCGATCACACAATCTTCTCCGAATTCCTTTTCTATTATGAACTTAAGCGAATCGATAACGATACCCTCGTCATCGGCAAGCATTATCCTGTACATATCTGTTCTCTCTTATTCTTCCTTTGCTTCCGTACTGTTATCTTTGCCGGAGCCTTCTCCCTCTATCGGGATCCTTAGTGTAACTACCGTGCCTTTCCCTTCCCCCTCACTTTCTATCACAAAAACATCCTCCCTGTCAAAGGACAGCTTTAATCTGCCCATAACGTTTTTAAGTCCGACTCCCCCGTGTTCTCCGTCTGCGGGCTTATCGTCCTCTTTTCCTTCGTAAATCTTTTCGATCTGTTCCCGGGTCATCCCGACTCCGTTGTCGGCGATCCTTATAAGAACATCTTTGCTTTCTTTAAATACGGAAAGGCTTATCTTTCCCTGCCCGGGAATATTTCTTATTCCATGCTGGATCGCATTCTCAACGATGGGCTGTAAGATCATCGAAGGGATGGTCACATCCAAAAGTGACTCGTCTATTTCTTTTTCATACCCGACTTCGCCGGAGAAACGGATATTTATGATGTAGATATAGGTATCTACCATCTTAAGCTCATCGGACAACGGAACGGGGTGATCTAATTTCTGGGTATTATATCTGAAGAAATCTGCCACATTCTGTATATAATCATATGTCTTATCAGCATCCTCCATCATCGCCAGCTGGGCTCCGGCATTTAATGTGTTAAACAGGAAATGCGGGTTGATCTGGGCCT
>DMCJ01000107.1 GCA_003446735.1 Lachnospiraceae bacterium
GGACAGTTTGACGGGGCCACTTCCATTCCGGGCCTTGAGATCGTAAATGTTATGGGTATTGATTCCGATACCCTCTACAGTGACAAGGAGATCTTTATCGAGCTTTCGAACGTGAGCATCTTTGCTGACGTTGAGTCACAGGTCAAGGGACCGCATGACAGGATAGTATTCCTTTTGGACCATTCGATACGTCCGGAAGAGATGTATGTCAAGAGAGTCCGTCAGATCAGGGAAAAGGGCTTTAAGATAGCGATCAGAAAGATAACGATCCCCGAGTTTAACACTTATCGTCCCATCATAGAACAGGCAAATTATATCCTTCTTGACCACAGGAAGATCAATATAGCAAACGGAAGAGGCATCTTAAAGAGATTATATCCCGATGCCGGCCTTTGCGCCGTAAGCGTTGACTCCCAGGAAGATTACGATATGTTAAAGGAGACCGGAGGTTACGACCTTTACGAAGGTGGTTTCTTCAGGCTTCCCGTTGTGGATAAGGAAAGAGAAACGGCTCCTTTAAAGATGACATATATCGAGCTGATGAATGTCGTAAACGATCCCGATTTCGATCTCGAGGATGCCGCAGGCGTTATCGGAAGAGATACCGCCCTTGTATTATCCCTTCTTGAAATGGTTAATCATATGACTGTCAATTCCGAGATCACTTCCGTACAGCACGCTGCTGCGATGCTCGGCCAGAAGGAGCTTCGGAAATGGATCAATACGGTAGTCACAAAGGCTCTTTGTGCCGACAGACCCAGCGAGGTTACGCGAATGTCTCTTATCAGAGCCCGTTTTGCGGAGAATCTCGCAAAGCTGTTTGAGCTTGGCGGTTTTTCACAGGAGCTTTTCCTCATGGGACTTTTCTCCGTCCTTGATATAATACTGGACAAGCCCATGGAAGAAGCCGTTAAGATGGTAAAGCTCTCAAAGAACATCACCGATGCCTTAGTTGACGGCAAAGGCGAGTTCTCAACCGTATACAGTCTTGTTAAAGAATATGAGAATGCATCCTGGCAGGAGGTTTCCCGTATTATGGTATTAAACGGTATCAGCATGAATGATGTATATGACGCATATGTTGATGCTCTTAAATGGTTCGGCAATCTTGTCAGGTAATTAGTTACACCAGCTTGTGCAAAAGGACCCCGGGATTATATCTCGGGGTTTTTAAGGGGAAAATATATGACATCATATTTTCATTTGATAAGGCAGATTTTGCTTGGAAGCGTGCCCATCAATGATAAGCGCAAATACCAGGCCATCGGTGTGATGATAGCGGCGATCCATTTTATTTTTACGCTGGTATTTTTTCAGATTGAGCAGCATTTCCTGTTCTGCTATAATGTGTGCGTTGTGCTCTTTTACCTTTCGATGGTCTTATTGATGGAATTTTCCAGCAGATATACGCTGATATTCTTTTCGACTTACGTGGAGGTAATGCTGCACTCGACTCTTGCATCCCTTATCATGGGATTTAACTGGGGCTTTATGTACTACACGATAGGCCTCATCCCCACGGTGTTTTACTTAACCTATACCCTCCCGTATTTTAAAAAGGGGATAGCAGCACCTTCGGTTGCAAGTCTCATCATAGTGGTGTGCTATTTTACGGTTTATGCTCTGACCGGCGGCAGGGCCGGAAGCTATCCGCCCGAATACGAGATCATAGCAAACAGGATGTTCGTCTTTAATAATCTCATCGCCTTTATCGTCATCCTTATGATATCCGTTCTGTATGCGGTAGAGATAAGGTTCATGCAGAGGAACCTTGAGAATAAGAACAGAGTCCTTGAGATCGAGGCGAATCACGACGCGCTTACCGGGCTCCTTAACAGAAGGAGTATGAACAATATATTAAGAAAAGCCGCTGAAAATTATGAGAGCGTCGGTGACGGCTTTTGCGTGCTCATGACCGATATCGATGATTTTAAGAACGTAAACGATACCTATGGTCATGCCAAAGGCGATGATGTGATCGTTAATATCGCCCGGATCATTAAAGATGATATAAGAGACGGAGATATCGCCTGCCGCTTCGGCGGAGAGGAGATGCTCGTCCTTATAAAAGGAGACATGGAAAAGGCGATAAGCGTAGCTAAGAAGATATGCAGCGATACGCGCAAAAGTGTTGTTGAAGATGAGAAGGATATCATAAAGGTCACGATCACGATAGGCGCGGCCGAGTTCAAAAAAGGCGATACCGTAAGAAGCATCATAGAGACTGCGGATAAAAGACTGTATCAGGGAAAGAAAGCGGGAAAAGACAGGGTCATCTGGGAATGATACCCGCATCTAATAAGACATAAACGGAGGTTTTAAAATGCCTGTAACGGAATTTCTTGAAAGAAATGCAAAGCTTTACGCTGACGAGGTTGCCCTCGTGGAATTAAACCCGGAGCTTAAAGACAACAAAAGGACAACATGGAAGGAATACGATCTTATCGAGCCGCAGGGTACAAGACCCTACAGAAGAGAGATCACATGGAGCGTATTTGACGAAAAGGCTAACCGCTTTGCCAATATGCTCATAGACAGAGGGATCAAAAAGGGAGATTCCGTAGCGATCATAATGTATAACTGTCTCGAATGGCTTCCTATCTATTTCGGAGTCCTTAAGGCCGGAGCCATCGCGGTACCTTTTAACTTCAGATACGATGCCGAGGAGATCTTATACTGCGCTGAGCTTGCCGAAGTTGATATCATTGTTTTCGGACCTGAGTTCATTGGCCGTATCGAACAGAATGCAGAGCGTCTTTCCAAAGGAAGACTTCTTATATATGTCGGAGATAACTGTCCGAGTTTTGCGGAAAGCTACAGAGAGCTCGTAGCCGACTGTTCGAGCGTTTCGCCCGGGCTTAAGATAAAAGAGGATGATTACGGTGCGATCTATTTCTCGTCCGGAACGACAGGCTTTCCCAAGGCTATCCTTCATAAGCATTTAAGCCTTACCCAGGCGGCAGAGATGGAGCAGAAACACCATGCCACCGGAAGAGAAGATAATTTCCTTTGCATTCCGCCCCTTTATCATACGGGTGCGAAATTCCACTGGATGGGATCACTCGTTGCGGGAAGCAGGGCAGTCCTTTTAAAGGGCGCAAAGCCCGAGATCATACTCTCGGCTGTGTCAAAAGAGAAGTGCACTATAGTGTGGCTCCTTGTGCCCTGGGCTCAGGATATCCTTGATGCCATAGAATCGGGCAAGGTCGATCTTAAGGATTATGATCTTTCGAAGTGGAGGCTCATGCATATAGGTGCGCAGCCCGTTCCTCCTTCACTTATAAAGAGATGGAAAGAATACTTCCCCAATCATGACTACGATACCAACTACGGTCTTTCCGAATCAACCGGTCCCGGCTGCGTTCATCTGGGAATGGAAAATATCCATAAAGTCGGAGCCATCGGTATCCCCGGTTACAGATGGGAAGCACGTATCGTGGGCGAGGATGATAAAGATGTAAAGCAGGGAGATGTAGGTGAGCTCATAGTCAAAGGCCCCGGTGTCATGACTTGTTACTACAACAACGAGGAGGCCACCAAGGAAGTCTTAAAAGACGGCTGGCTTTACACGGGTGATATGGCCATGCAGGATGAAGACGGATTTATATACCTTGTAGACAGAAAGAAGGATGTTATCGTATCCGGAGGAGAAAATATCTATCCCGTTCAGATAGAAAACTTCATCAGAAAATTCGATAAGGTCAAGGACGTTGCCGTTATAGGCGTTCCCGACAAGAGACTCGGGGAGATCACCGCGGCCGTCATTGAGATCAAAGAAGGAATGGAGTCAAACGAGGAGGAGATAAACGAGTTCTGCATGGGGCTTCCGAGATATAAGAGACCGAGAGTCATCTTCTTTGAGGATATCCCGAGAAACGCCACCGGTAAGATAGAGAAACCGAAACTCAGAAAAATGCATAATGCGGATATGCTGGTTGCCAAAGAGAACCAGCTGTGATCACGAAAGGGGGAGTATCCTATGTTGAAAGAATGGGTCAAAGAAAAGAAACCTTCCGATGAGGAGATCATTAAGCGCCTTGAAAAGGCACGAAGTGAGCTTTTTAAAAGACAGACAAGGATCAAAGATGAAAAACTCCCCGTACTGGTGCTCATAGACGGCTGGGGTGCTGCGGGCAAAGGCAGTGTTTTAAATAAGGTCATAAAGAACTTAGACCCCAGATTCTATAAAGTGGAGACTTTAGACAAACCATCCAAAGACGAAAAGAGAAGGCCGTTTTTATACAGGCATTTCATAAGGATACCCGAAGCCGGAAAGTTCGCATTTTTTGATTCGAGCTGGATGGATGAGGTCACCGAAGGATATCTCCACGATGATCTTAACAAAGAAGAATACAAAAAAAGGATAACGAGCATAAAGCGCTTTGAGAGGCAGCTTTCCGACAACGGATATCTTGTCGTTAAATTCTTCCTTCATATAGATGAGAAGGAGCAGAAGAAGAGACTCGATCTGTTAAAGAGCGACAAAAACACCAAATGGAGAGTAAGTAAGGACGACGAATGGCAGAACGAACATTATTCGAAATGCTTAAAGGTGTTTGACGAATATCTCGAAGCAACGAACCAGTTCTCGGCTCCCTGGTATTTCATAGATTCATCGAGCAGGAAATGGGCGGAACTCCAGGTTACGGAGATACTCTTAAAGAGCATAGATACGGCTCTTTCAAACAAAGGGCACTCTGCCCCGGTACTTCAGAACGTATTCCCGCTTATATCGATGCCGGCTTTAAGCGAGATACCTCTTGATGTAAGCCTTACCGATGAGGAATACAAAGAAGAACTCGATAAATGCCAGAAGAGGCTCGGAGAGCTCCATAATGAGATCTATAAAAAGAAGATCCCCGTTATCATAGCCTATGAGGGATGGGATGCCGCAGGTAAGGGCGGAAATATAAAAAGGATAACCGCGGCCCTCGATCCGAGAGGATTTGAGGTTCATCCAATAGCAAGCCCGGAGCCGCATGAAAAGGCAAGGCACTTTTTGTGGCGTTTCTTTATGAGGCTTCCGAAAGACGGACATATAGCCATATTCGACCGTACGTGGTACGGCAGGGTGATGGTGGAACGTATTGAAGGTTTCTGCTCCGAAAACGACTGGCAGAGAGCCTATAATGAGATAAACGAATTTGAAAAAGAATTGTACGACTGGGGCGCCGTCGTTATCAAATTCTGGGTACAGATAGATAAGGATACCCAGCTTGCCCGCTTTACCGACAGGCAGAATACGCCGGAAAAGCAGTGGAAGATAACGGATGAGGACTGGAGGAATCGCGAGAAGTGGGATGCCTACGAGGAAGCGATAAACGAGATGCTCCAGAAGACGAGCACGGAATTTGCTCCGTGGTACGTGCTTGAATCAAACGATAAGAAATATGCCCGTATAAAGGCATTAAAAACTGTTATAAAACAGATAGAAAAAAGACTTGCGGAGGATTAACGCAGATGGGTGGATTTTTCGGCGTAGCGAGTACGTCAGATTGTGTATTTGATCTTTTTTTCGGTGTGGATTATCATTCACATCTCGGGACCAGAAGGGGCGGTATGACCGTTTTGGGAGAGGGCGGCTTTAACAGAGCCATCCACAATATCGAGAATGCTCCTTTCCGTACCAAGTTTGACAAGGACGTAAATGAGATGAAGGGACAGATGGGTATCGGATGTATCTCCGATTATGAGCCCCAGCCCCTGCTCATAAGATCTCATCACGGCACATATGCCATTACGACCGTCAGCAAGATCAATAATACAGATCAGCTTATAGCAAGATTATTTAAATCGGGTCATGCGCATTTCCAGGAGATGAGTACCGGAGAGGTAAATGCCACGGAGCTTGTTGCGGCCCTTATCGATCAGAAGGATAATCTCATAGATGGTATCAAATTTGCACTTGATTCGATAGACGGATCGCTATCCCTTCTTTTACTTAATGAACAGGGAATATATGCTGCAAGGGATAAGTACGGGAGAACGCCCATCATAATAGGAAAGAAGGACGATGCCTTCTGTGCTTCGTTTGAAAGTTTTGCGTATAAGAATCTCGGATATACCGACTATAAGGAATTAGGACCCGGCGAGATCGATGTCATCACTCCCGATAACTGTGTGATGCTCCTGCCGCCCGGGGATAAGATGAAGATATGTACTTTCCTCTGGATCTACTACGGATATCCTTCAAGCTCATATGAAGGACTTAATGTCGAAAAGATGCGTTACAACTGCGGTGCGATGATGGCAAAAAGAGATAATGTCAAAGCCGATATCGTAGCGGGAGTTCCGGATTCCGGAACGGCTCATGCGGTGGGATATGCGAATGAATCGGGGATACCTTTCTCAAGACCCTTCGTTAAATATACGCCTACCTGGCCGAGATCCTTTATGCCGACTATCCAGAGTAAGAGAAATCTCATAGCCCGCATGAAGCTCATCGCGGTAAATGATCTTATAAAAGGAAAGAGCATGTTACTGATCGATGATTCGATCGTCCGCGGCACTCAGATGAGAGAGACGACGGAATTCCTATATCAGAGCGGCGCGAAGGAAGTTCATATCCGTCCCGCCTGCCCGCCTCTTTTATACGGATGCAAATACCTTAACTTCTCGCGTTCCTCGAGTGAACTCGATCTTATCACCAGAAGAGTCATCGAAAGGCTTGAGAACGGCAATGTGACCGATGAGGTACTTAAGGAATATGCGGATCCCGAATCGGAAAAATATGAGCAGATGATCGAGGAGATCAGAAAAGAACTCAACTTTACATCATTAAGGTTCAACAGACTTGATGATATGATAGCGGCGACGGGAATGCCCAAGGAAAAGCTCTGTACCTATTGCTGGGACGGAGTGGAATAAAAAACTTGGCAGATAAAAAGGCGGCGTCCGGATCACATCCAGCCGCCGTCTAATCTTATTATCTGGCCCGTAAGATAAAGGGGTGAATTTATCAGGTTTACAACCATGGAAGAGACATCTTCGCTTGTTCCGAACTTATCGGCGGGGATATCTTCTTTTATGGAAGCTTTTTCCTCAGCGGAAAGACGGGAATTCATCTTCGTATCTATGAAGCCGCAGGAGATCGCATTTATGCTTATGTTACTTGCGGCAGTTTCCTTTGCCAGGGCTTTGGTAAGGGCATTTACTCCGCCTTTGGAAGCCGAATATGCCGCTTCCATGGAACCGCCGAATTCTCCGAATACGGAGGAGATGTTTATTATGCGGCCCGCATGTCTTCTTATCATAAGCTTTAATGCTTCTCTTGATGTATAAAAAACGGAGGAGAGATTGGTATTTATAACGCGTTCCCATTCTTCGTCCGTCATATCCTGAATAAGGCCCACATATGAGATGCCGGCATTGTTTACAAGCACATCAAGGGTGGAAATATCCTTAAATATCTCTCTTACGAAGACAGGATCTGAGATATCGCCCTTGTAACATTTAACATTGACGTCATAGTCTTTTATTAACATATCCTTTAAAGACGTAAGAGCAGCTTCATTATTAAAACATGTAAGATAAAGGTCATAGCCTTCTTTTGCAAGAGCGGCGGCGATGCTTCTTCCTATATCTCCCGAGGCCCCTGTAACAAGGGCATATCCGGATCCCGGCATTTTGTATTCCTCCCGATCTGTCATATAA
>DMCJ01000079.1 GCA_003446735.1 Lachnospiraceae bacterium
GAGCTTTCCGCTCTCTATCCTGCTCATCTCCAGGATATCATTTATGAGCGCCAGAAGATGCCGGCTGGAACGATCGATCTTATCCATATAATCTTTCATCCTGTCAAGAGTAATGTCCTCATCCTTGGAAAGATCAACATAGCCTATTATTGCATTCATGGGAGTTCTGATATCATGAGACATATTAGACAGAAAATTGCTCTTTGCCCTGCTGTTCTCCTCGGCAAAGTTCTTATCCTGCTCCATCTTTAATTCTTTCTTTCTCATGACCTCATAGGTAGCCAGTATAACGATAAGTCCTGTCATGATCAGCATTATCTGGATAAGACTTCCTTCAAAAAGGGTATTTCTTATATCAGTCATCTCCTCTTCAAGGTATCTTTTCTCTCTTACCGTATCCCCTTCGCTCCTGGAGGCACCCCTTAAGACCATCTCATTTGAATAATATGTACTTACCTCTCCGAGTATCTCCTCAGTCTTTTCATGCGTCACCCTTCTCATCCACATCGTGGAAGAAAAGAAAATCAGGAATAAAAGAGCTATCCATACCAGCGATACCTGCCCCATACGTTTTACCTTCTGATTTCTGAAAACTATATGAAAACAGATTATCCCCAGGATGCCCCAGATTGCAAGAACCAGATAGCTTTCCGCCGCAAGAGCGCTTATGCTCCAGATATTTGGAACAAGTGCAAATAGACCCAAAAAAACCGATATTACCAAACCGGACAATCCGTAATACCCGGTCCTTTTATCGCCGTTTTCCTTAGCTTTCCTGAATACGGCCGCCGAGACATAGGCGTAGATCATTATAGCGCCTATAGTAGTTATGTCAACCACCCAGCTTATGGCGCTTCTTCCCAGAAAAGGTATTATGGCGGAAACAGCGCCAACAAAGATAATGGCATTTTTCGGTGAGCCGTCCCGGGTCAGCTTAGCAAAAGCGTTCGGGATCACCTTTTCCCTGGCCATGGAAAAAATCAGTCTTCCGGATGCCACCATAGTTGCTGTCATTCCCGTTATGATGCCGCATAAAATGACTGCCGACAAAAATACAAGGCCTCTTTTTCCTCCCGCATTCTCTACGATGTAGAACAAAGGAAAGCTCTTTATTCCTTTAAGTTCGGGTATGGCGGACAGATAATTATACCTTCCGCTGAATTCCCCGGGACAGGATGAAGCGGCCGCAAAATTTAAAGATACATATGAAATAAGCGCGGTCAGTATTGAAACTAACATTATGCCTTTAAATTTCTTTACCGGAAATCCGGCTTCCTCGACGCTGTGGGAAACCGATTCAAATCCAATGAAAGCCCAGGGCGCCATTATTGTAATGCTGAGGATCTGCGCAGGAATACTGTTGTCCCCGGCAAAAGGCGGTGTGATACATGAGATTGCCGAAGGATCCGAAACTGTCATGAATGTTATGATACATATACCCGCAAAAAGGATCATTGCAAAGATGATCTGCATTTTCGCCGAAAACCGCTTTCCGTATATACAGAATACGGTTACTGTAAAAAGGAGCAAAAGCTCCGCAACCACCTCTCCCAGATATATATCATAACCCGCTATGGTATACATATAACCGATATTAAGAGCATTTGAATAAATGTTCCTTACAACAAGCCCCAGAGCAGTCATATTGGCCCACAGGATCGCCACATAGGTAAGGCATAAAAACCATGCGTTTAAAAAACCATGGTCGTATCCGAATATCCTTGTGGTATAGATAAATGCTCCTCCCGCATCCGGATAAATTCCCATAAGATAAGAATAGTTAAATGCAAAGAGGCACATGATAAGAGCGCCTGTTGCCATTCCGAGGAATGTGCCCACGGGTCCCGCCACGGGAAGGAACGAAGTCCCCGGCATAACAAAAGCCCCCCAGCCCACGGCATTACCAAAGGATAATGCCCATACGGCAAGAGGCGTTAAATATTTTTTCAGTCCATCAGATTCATTCATACCTGTATTCAGCCATTCTTCTTAAAATCCATTACAGCATCAACGGACTTGATGCATGCGTTTCTAAATCCCGCTTCCTCCAGTGCGGCAACACCTCTTATGGTAGTTCCCTTAGGCGAGCATACCGCATCCTTTAATACCCCGGGATGCTCTCCGGTAACCTGCATCAGCTTTGCGCTGCCGAGCACGGTCTGGGCAATCAGCGAATAAGCCATATCTCTCTTTATTCCGTATTTTACCGCCGCATCGGCGTAGGCTTCCATGAAAAGATCCACAAAAGCGGGACCGCATCCGGAGATCGCTCCGCCTATCCCCATGAGCTCCGAAGGCACGGTCTCGATCACTCCGATCGATGAGAAAAGATCGTAAATACAGTCGTATTCTTCTTTCTTAAGCGTATTTCCTTCCTCAAAGAGGAATACGCCTTCGCCTACCATGGCAGGAGTGTTCGGCATGATACATAATATCCTTTTATCGTCTCCCAAAAGATCCTTATATGTCTTATTAAGATATCCTGCAGCGATGGATACTATAGCTTTATCCTTTAATTCATCCTTCAAACCCGAAAGCGCATCTTTAATCTGATAGGGTTTGCATGCGATCACAACGATATCTGACTTTTCGCATACCTCCCTGTTGTCAGCGCAGGGGATAAATCCGAGATCTTTACTGTTTTTTAAAAGCTTTTCCTTTGAAGGCGCATATGCATATATATCCTCGGCCTTCGCCTTTCCGCTACCGATAAAACCTCCGGCGATGGCTGATGCCATATTTCCCATTCCTATAAAACCGATTTTCATGATCTTTACTTATCCTTTCTCAGAAAGATTTCCTCTTTCACTATAATGTGATGAAATTTATTATACACCAAATATTTTGTTGATGCCATACTCACCCCTCATATCCGGCGCAGATCGCAGATCAGTTTCCGCAAAATACCGCCATTAAACATTCACAGGACATTTCTATTAGTTCACTCTAATCTTCTTTTGTCAAACCTAATCCACTGAGACAATATCCGTTCTATACACACGACTATCATCTCCATGGACATCCTTCATGATTTTCCAGAATTGATATCCGTACTTCTCATAGAGCCCCGTTTCGCCCGTGGAAATGTAGATATGCTTATATCCATCCTTCTTTGCAAGCATATAAACGTATTCCAGCAGTTTCCCAACATGGCGTTTCCCCCTATACTCCGGAAAAGTATACACAAAACCGACCCAAGGTGTCATTGACGCCTCCCGTATATCATCCTGTTCAGCATATGTACAGAAGGAAATCAATTTATCACCATCAACAAGAAGGAGCACTTTAGTTGATTCACCGCATAACTCATTCAATTTCTGATCACGAAGCAGTTCATACAGATATTTCCCCGCCCGCCAGTCACTCTTATTTATTTCAGAAAGCCAGTGATCCTTATTATCGCTGGCATAAAAATCAATGATTCTCATCAAATTTCTCCTTCAGCATCCCGGTCAAACAAAGATCATAAATCTTATCTCCCTTCGACGTTCGGTCGTGTGAACAATAAAAA
>DMCJ01000202.1 GCA_003446735.1 Lachnospiraceae bacterium
TCCTTCCTCTGCTGATATCACTTTTTCCATGGTAAATATGTTATGCCCTTCTTTGCGTTCATATCTGACATCATCCATGGAATTCTTTACCATGTATATGCCAAGTCCGCCTATATCCCTTTCCTCAACGGAAAGATCGATATCCGGATCTGACTTTTCAAGAGGATCGTAAGGGATGCCCGCATCCTTTATTGATATAATGACCCTGCTCTTATCTTTATCAAATCGGAATGATACCGTTGCATCTCCGGTCTCTTTGGGATAAGCATAACTTGCAACGTTTATATATATCTCCTCAACTGCGATATCAAGCTGATCCCTGCTCTTCTCGTCGCATCCGACCTCATCAAGTTCTTTATCGATAAAAGCGATAATCTGCTCAAAATTCTCTCTCGTTGCCTTAACTGTGATATCCTTTTTCTCAGAAAGATCCGCCTTATCTTCTTCCTTTTCGGATCTTCCTTCATTTCCGTAATAATTGAAGTTGAGCATGGTAATGTCATCGAACTGCGGAGCTTTTCCGACAAAGGCGGAGATCGCCGCACTTATCCTCTCATTGACATCCTTTACATCAACATTTTCCTTATCTTCATTTAAATTCCTGATCATCCTGTCGGTGCCAAAGAGTTCCTCATCCTCGTTGGATGATTCGGGCACACCGTCGGTGTAGGTAAATAAGACATCGCCCGGTAAAAGCTTAAGCTCGTAATCTGTAAATTCCATGTCCGGAAGAGTCGCTAGAGGTATTCCGTGCTCATCATCGATAAGCTCAAAATCACCGTCTTTACGCTTTAAGACAGGATATTCATGCCCGGCATTCGAGCATATCATCTTTCCCGTGGATATCGTAAGGATGCCCATCCAGACCGTAACAAAAAGAGATTCTTCGTTACTTTCAAGGAGCTGTTCATTTACCTTTTCGAAGATCTTTGCGGGAGTCCTCATACCCATAAGAGCATTGTTCTTTATAAGGGTCTTAGCTACGACCATAAAGAGCGCAGCGGGAACTCCCTTTCCGGATACATCGGCTATGACGAGGGCCAGATGATCATCGTCGATAAGGAAGAAATCATAGAAGTCTCCACCCACTTCCTTCGCGGGATCCATCGAAGCATAGATATCAAATTCCCTGCGATCCGGGAAAGGCGGAAAGATCGAAGGGAGCATATCCGCCTGGATCTTTGTGGCGACATTTAATTCCGTTCCTATCCTTTCCTTCTCTGCCGTAACATTTCTTATTTCCTCCAAATACCGGTCAAGCTCGCTCACAACGGAAGCAAAACTCTTTGCTATGGCCTCAACCTCATTACCCGTCTCGATCGCGAGCAGCCTGTCCATAACGGCCTTACTGTCTTTGGTAACAACATATTCATCCATTATCTCCTCTTCTTCAACAAGAGGCATAACGGCTCTCATCCTTATTACTCTGTAAAAAGCTATTCCGGCTGAGAATATCATTATGATCGAAGTTATTATTATGATCGTACATGCCTTTAAGCTTCGAAGCAGGATACTCTTCCACTCCATTGAAACTCCGACGATCATGACCATCTTATTATCCTGGGAATATACCGGCTCAAATACGTGTACCACTTCGTTATCGGCACCGGGTCTGAATGAAAGCTCCAGTGAATTTGCTCTCATATGGGTATTTACTATCTTATCAAGGATGGGATAATTCCCCGGAGTATAGTCGCTTTCCGATCCGAGCTCGTAAATCTCTCCGCCCTCGGATGTCCTTTTCTCATTCAGCTTTGCACCCGTACACAAAAAGCGCATCTTTCCGTCTTCGACCCTGAACGTATAAAGAAACATAGTGTCAAAATCGCTCTTAAGACCGTCTAAGTTATCGCACAATCTCGTATAGCATATCTCGGCAAAGAGCTTCTGGCTTTCGGGATCTAAGTTTGCGGCCTCTTTGCTCGTGACGCCCCTGATGGAATAACAGTCGCTGTTTACGGTCTCAAAATCCTGCTCCATCTGCTCAAGCTTGTCTCTGTTCCTGTGCGTAAGTTCCATCTCATCCGCATGATCTAGCCAGTAATCCACAAGGAAATCTATACTTTTGTATTCTTCGAACTCCTTCGCCGTATATACGGCAAGCTTTGATCCGTTTGTATAGGTGCTTCTTAACTGATTAACGATATTATATGCAAAAAGAAAAACCGCATTAAATATCACCAGGATAATGGTGATGATTATAAACGGTCTTTCTATCTGATTAGTAATAGAGCCTTCGACTCTTTTATTTTTTTTCTTCATGATATGATTTTATAATACTCCGGGGTATTTTTCAATCATTTTCACCTTTAATATACTTCATATGCTCTCTTACCTTAAGCTCGTATCCGAGCTCACCCGGACGATAAAATTCCCTGCCGTCGAGTTCGTAGGGAAGGTACTGCTGCGAAACATAATGCTTATCGAAATCATGTGCATATTTATAGCCCACGCCTCTTTCAAGCTTAGCCGCGCCGCCATAGTGGGCATCCTGAAGATGCGCAGGGATCTTTGGATCAGATCCGCTTTTCTTTACCTCTGTGAGCGCTTCGTTTATCCCCAGATATGATGCATTGCTCTTTGGCGCCGTTGCAACATATACCGCGGCCTCGCCGAGTATTATGCTCGCCTCGGGCATGCCGACTCTTTCAACAGCCAGTGATGCGGATACGGCAACATTTAATGCATTAGGGTCTGCCATTCCCACATCCTCGGATGCGCATATCATTATCCGTCTGGCGATAAATGTCACGCTCTCACCCGCATCAATCATACGTGCAAGATAATAAAGGGCCGCATCGGGATCCGAACCTCTCATGCTCTTTATGAAAGCGGAGATCGTATCATAATGATTATCCCCGTTCTTATCGTATCTGAGTACCTTTTTCTGGATACATTCGCTTGCCACATCCAGGGTGATATGGATCTTGCCATCCTCACTCCTTTCGGTCGTAAGGACTCCGAGTTCAACCGCATTTAAGGCGCTTCTCGCATCACCTCCGGCCATGTCGGCAAGAAAGGACGCAGCATCCTCATCTATGACTGCATCGTAAGCACCGAGCCCTCTTTCATTATCGTAAACGGCTCTTTCTATAAGGGTTAATATATCATCCTTCGAAAGCGGCCTTAATTCAAATATCACGGACCTTGATATAAGAGCTCCGTTTACCTCAAAATACGGATT